>JBCBAV010000027.1:0-32807 GCA_038532285.1 Pseudomonadota bacterium
TACCTGTGCCGGTTTGACCGCGAAGGAAGTGGGGGAAAATGTACGCCTTTCAGGTTGGGTGCATAGAATCCGCGACCACGGCGGCGTGCTGTTCATCGACCTGCGCGATCACTATGGTGTGACGCAGGTGCTGTGCGATCCCGACAGCTCGGTGTTTTCCGAGGTGGAAAAGGTCCGGTCCGAATGGTGCATCCGCATCGACGGCAACGTGAAGGCGCGCGATGCGAGCCTCGTGAACCCCAAGATCGCCACCGGCGAGATCGAGGTTTTCGTGCGCGACATGGAAGTGCTGGGTGCCGCGGGTGAACTGCCGCTGATGGTCTTCGGCGATCAGGAATACCCCGAGGAAACACGCCTGTCCTACCGCTACCTCGACCTGCGCCGTGACAAGATGCAGGAGAACATGAAGCTGCGCAGCGACGTGGTCGCATCGATCCGCAAGCGCATGTGGGATGCCGATTTCCGCGAATACCAGACGCCGATCATCACCGCGTCGTCGCCCGAGGGCGCGCGCGACTTCCTCGTGCCGTCGCGCCTGCATCCTGGCAAGTTCTATGCCCTGCCGCAGGCCCCACAGCAGTTCAAGCAGCTGCTGATGGTGTCGGGGTTCGACAAGTATTTCCAGATCGCGCCCTGTTTCCGCGACGAGGACCCGCGCGCCGACCGCTCGCCCACAGATTTCTACCAGCTCGACATGGAAATGAGCTTTGTCGAGCAGCAGGATGTGTTCGACACGATCGCTCCGGTGCTGGCGGGCGTGTTCGAAGAGTTTGGCGGCGGCAAGGCCGTGGATGCGCCCGACACATGGCCGCAGATCAGCTATCGCGATGCAGCGCTGTGGTACGGCTCGGACAAGCCCGACCTGCGCAACCCGATCAAGATGCAGGTGGTGTCGGAACACTTCGCAGGTTCTGGCTTTGCCATCTTTGCCAAGCTGCTCGAGCAGGAGGGCACGCAGATCCGCGCGATCCCCGCACCCGGCGGCGGCAGCCGCAAGTTCTGCGACCGCATGAACGCCTGGGCGCAGAAAGAGGGTCTGCCCGGCATGGGCTACATCTTCTGGCGTGATCAGGGCGAGGGCATGGAAGCGGCGGGCCCACTGGCCAAGAACATCGGCCCAGAGCGCACTGAAGCGATCCGCCAGCAGCTGGGCCTGGGCGTGGGCGATGCGGCCTTTTTCCTGGGCGGCAAGCCCAAGGCGTTTGAGCCCGTCGCTGGCCGCGCGCGCAACGTCATCGGCGAAGAGCTGAAGCTGATCGACGAGAATCGATTTGCCTTTGCCTGGATCGTGGATTTCCCGATCTACGAGGCGGACGAGGAAACCGGCAAGATCGACTTTGAACACAACCCGTTTTCCATGCCGCAGGGTGGGATGGATGCCCTGAATGGTGATCCACTGCAGGTGCTGGGGTACCAGTACGATCTGGCCTGCAACGGCTATGAGCTGGTGTCGGGTGCCATCCGGAACCACCGGCCTGAAATCATGTTCAAGGCGTTCGAGATTGCGGGCTATGGTGAGGACGAGGTCAAAAAACGTTTTGGCGGCATGGTCAACGCGTTCCAATACGGTGCTCCGCCCCACGGCGGCTGTGCCGCGGGTATTGACCGGATCGTGATGCTGCTTGCCGGCGAACAGAACATTCGCGAGGTGATCCTGTTCCCGATGAACCAGCGCGCCGAAGACCTGATGATGGCCGCGCCGTCCGAACCGATGGCCGACCAACTGATGGAACTGGGCCTGCGGGTGATCCCACAGGATTGATGTTGCGGGTCAGACCGCACTGGTAGAGTAGGGCGCGCGTTCATCGCGCGCCGCCCCTTGCGGGGACGTAGGAGACCGCCATGACCACCACACGTTTTGCCCCGTCCCCCACCGGCTACATCCACGTGGGCAACCTGCGCACGGCACTGATGAACTATCTGATCGCGCGCAAGGCAGGCGGCACATTTATCCTGCGCATCGACGACACCGACCCGGAGAGGTCGAAAGAGGAATATGTCGACGCGATCAAGGACGACCTCGAATGGCTGGGTCTGACATGGGACCGGGTCGAACGGCAATCCGAGCGGCTCGACCGCTATGCCGCCGCGGCGGATGACTTGCGCGCCAAGGGGCGGTTTTACGAGGCGTTCGAGACGCCCGTTGAACTGGATCTCAAGCGCAAGAAACAACTCAACATGGGCAAGCCGCCGGTCTATGACCGTGCAGCGCTGGCCCTCTCGGGTGACCAGCGTGCGGCACTGCGCGCCGAGCGCGGGCAGGGGGTCTGGCGGTTCAAGCTGGATCACCAGCGGATTGAGTGGACCGACGGGATCATCGGTGATGTCAGCATTGATGCCGCGAGTGTCAGTGACCCGGTGTTGATCCGTCAGGATGGTCAGGTGCTCTACACCCTCGCCTCCGTGGTTGATGACACCGAGATGGGTGTGACCGACGTGGTCCGGGGATCGGATCACGTAACCAACACTGCAACTCAGATCCAGATTATCGAGGCGCTGGGCGGCACTGCGCCGCGTTTCGCGCATCACTCGCTGTTGACCGGACCGCATGGCGAAGCGCTGTCCAAACGCCTCGGCACCCTCGCGCTGCGCGATCTGCGTGCCCAGGGCGTGGAGTCGATGGCGCTGCTCAGCCATTTGGCGCGGCTGGGCTCTTCGCAGCCGATCGAGCTGATGACGAACATGGCGGCCCTGATCGACGGGTTCGACGTGGGGCAGTTTGGCACGGCCCCTACAAAATTTGACGTGGCTGACCTGTTCCCACTGACGGGCCGGTACTTGCAGACCATGCCGCTGGATGAAGTGCGTGACCGCGTGGCTGCGGCAGGTGTGCCCGACGCACAAGCCGAAGCGTTTTGGACCGTGATCCGGGACAATATCGAGACGCTGAACGATCTGGAAGGCTGGTGGGCGATCTGTCACGACGGAGCCGACCCGGTGGTCGAAGCAGAGGACCGGGAATTTGTCTCTCAGGCCATGGCGATGCTGCCGGATGGGCCATTTGATGGCGACACCTGGGGCAACTGGACCGCTGCGGTGAAGGCCGAAACCGGGCGCAAGGGCCGCGGCCTGTTCATGCCGCTGCGCCTTGCGCTGACCGGGCAGGCGCGGGGGCCGGAGATGGCGGCATTGATGCCACTTTTGCAGGTGGTCAAGGCGCGCTGATCGTTTTTCCGACGCGCGCTTGACGCAGCGACCCTCCGGGAGGAGTTTAACTGCAAGGTGAAGCAGGGGAGTATGCCCTTGGCCGACACGCAGGCCCGTTTTCTGTCCGGATCGCTGTTTCGACATGTCTCGGTAATGTCGCTGACTTCGACCGTTGGGTTGATGGCAGTGTTCCTCGTGGATTTCATCGACATGGTGTTCATCGCCATGCTGGGTCAGGCCGAGCTGGCCGCCGCTATCGGATACGCCGGCGCGATCCTGTTTTTCACCACGTCTTTTTCCATCGGCATGGCGATAGCCGTCGGAGCGTTGGTGGCAAGGGCGCTTGGTGGTGGAGACGCGATCGAAGCGCGCGCGAAAGCGAGCCACGGGCTGTTTTACGGGGTGATTTTGGGCGCGGTGATTGCGTTGCTCGTATGGTTGAACGTACCGGTTTTTGTCTCGTGGATCGGGGCAACGGCGGAAACAGCCGATCTGACCGTGTCCTATCTGCGCATCATTATCCCGTCACTTCCGTTCATGGTGATCGGAATGATGGGGGGAGCCGTTTTGCGTGCCCATGGAGACGCGCGCCGGGCCATGATGGCAACGATCTATGCAGGCGCTGTGAACGCTGTTCTTGATCCGATCCTGATCTTTGGCCTGGGTCTGGACCTCACCGGGGCAGCACTTGCATCGGTTGCTGCACGACTGGCCATGGCAGCCGGGGCGGTCTGGCCGATCCTGCGCCATCATGGTGGGTTTGAGCCGATCGACCTTGCCGGATTGCGCGCTGATCTGGCGCCGCTTGTGACCATTGGCGTCCCCGCGATACTCACCCAATTGGCCACCCCCGTGGGCCAAGCCATCGTCACGCGCGCCATGGCGGAATACGGTGAAGAGGCGGTGGCCGGGATGGCCATTGTCGGACGGCTTATGCCGGTGTCCTTTGCTGTCGTTTTTGCGCTGTCGGGGGCCGTTGGGCCGATCATCGGACAGAACTATGGCGCGCGTGAATTTGATCGTGTGCGTGCCGGATTTCGGGCGGCATTGATCTTTACAGGTGTGGTGGTGCTGGTGATCGCCGCCGCGCTGTTTCTGTTGCGCGGACCGATCGTCGCGTTGTTTGATGCAACCGGACTCGCGCGCGATCTGGTGTTTCTCTTTTGCGGGCCTCTTGCGCTCTTGTTCTTTTTCAATGGTGCGTTGTTTGTATCGAACGCTGCGTTCAACAATCTTGGCCACCCGTTTTATTCGACGTGGATGAACTGGGGACGCAACACCGTGGCCATGGTGCCGCTGGTCCTTGTGGGCTCCTGGGCTTTTGGCGCACCTGGGGTGCTGGTGGGGCAGGCGCTTTCGGCGGTGCTGTTCGGTGTGTTGGCCTGTTGGCTGGCTTTGCGTACGATGGCTGCGGGTGGGTCAGACGGACCCCAGGACAGCTTTGCCCGCCAAGGGCGTCAACTGGCGCTATTGAACCTGCGCAAGTAAGCGGTCAGTCACGGACTGTTCGTCGGCAGTCAGTTGCTGCGCGCGCGGATAGCGGGGTGTTGCGCGATCATCATGGACCGGAATATGCCAATTGTCCGTCGTGGCAAAAAACGCTTCAGCCCCTGCCATTCCAAATTCTCGGACAAATCCCTGAACCACCACGTCGAGATAGCTCAGCAGGATGCGGTGGTCATCGGCAGATTGGGTGTTTTCGGGTGGAACTTGATATACGGCCACTGGCCCGGATGCGCCTGACGCCGAGACCAGTGCTGTTACATCGTGGCGCGTATAGCCTGTTTCGCGCACATCCAGCGCGGCCCAATCAGCACCGGGCACCTGCGCGATTAGCCCGTCGATCTGCTGACCGGGTTCCGCATGCACCGACAGGTAAACGACATCTGCGCGGGTCGCGGCCACCCAGATGCGCCGATAGCCTTGAAGCCGTGCTGGTTGAGCAGAAGGATAGCGGTGAGTTGCGGTGTTGACGAGGCTGCCATAGCCAAAGAACCAAGGCGTCATTCCGCCCCCTGCAAGCCCGCAAAATGTTCGGCGACGATGTCCCATGTCTCAGCGCTCGAGGCGGTCAGAAGATATCCCGTACGCACCGTGGCGTCGTAGGGGGACGCATCCAGCATTGCAGACATCCCGCCCGCTTGCTGCGCAATCAGGGAACCGGCCACATGGTCCCAAGGGTTCAGCATGGATGACATCACGAAATCCACAGCGCCGGTGGCAAGCAAGCGGTACTCGTGCGCCGAACAGCGCAATGCGCCCGCATGCGCAAGGAGGCCCACCCGCGGCCACATGTAGTCTTGCGCGGCTGCGCTCATAAGCCTGATGTGGATGTAACCGATCATATTCTCGATGGCGCGCGGGTCGCGGCCACGGATCGGACGACGATGACCTGTTTTGGTTTGCCAGACTGCCGGTGTCATATTGTCTGCCATCACTGCGTCGTCGCCCACCGGGTCGTAAATCATTCCGAACACAGGCTGACCAAAGCGGCAGACCGCGATGATTGTTCCAAACAGCGGCATGCCATTGGCAAAATTCCACGTACCGTCCACCGGGTCTATGATAAAGCTGAGTTCTGCCTTGCCGATCCCATCCAGCAGTTTTTTGTCCTTTGCGACCGCTTCCTCGCCGATCACCAACGCATGGGGAAAGGCCATCTGAAGCCCTCGGGTGATCATCGCCTCCGCGCCTGTGTCGGCGGCGGTGACAAGGTCCATCTCATCCGCCTTGGTGCCGATCTCGCCCCGATCGAGGCGGCGAAAACGCGGCATGATCTCGGCGCGCGCAGCACGGCGCACGAGATTCAGGATTTGGGTCTTTTGCGCCAAAGACAATGGGGCCGTGACCGGCATGGGCAGGGAGGATGGGGCGGCGTCGTTCATGTTGTGGTCCTCTAGCTGGGACGAATTGAAACGGGTGCGCGCGCTTACTCCCGCGCGCGTAATACATGGGCGGGACGGGCCGCAAGCGGGCCCCAGGCAAAGGCGAGACCGGCGAGCAGTGTGGCCAGAACACCGCCGATGACAATAGCAAGTGCCGACGGCCAGATGACGCTGAAACTGGTGTCGAGAATGTACTGGCTGACGGCCCACCCACCGGCGATGCCAGCGGCCAATGCGACTGCACCCGCACCCAATCCCAAAAGGGCGGCGCGCGTGGCAAAACTGATCAGAATGCGTTGGCGCGTGGCCCCCAGCGTTTTCAGCACAGCCGCCTCGTAGGTGCGCGCACCCGTGCCAGCCGCCGCGGCCCCGATCAGAACGAGAAACCCGGTGAGCAGGGTGGCAGCAGCGCCGTAGGACGTGGCCGCAGCAAGGCCTGAAAGGACCTCGCTTACCCGATCAATTGCGTCACGCACGCGGATCGCCGTCACGTTTGGATACGCATTGGCGATGTCGCGCAGGATCGCGGTTTCCGCGTCGTCATCAGCATAAACGGTGGATATGAACGTATGTGGGGCACCTTGCAGCGCGGCGGGGTTCATCGACAGGATAAAGCCGATTCCAGCGGTCGAAAAATCGACCTCGCGGAAGGACGTGATCGTGCCTGTGATGTCACGTCCAAGGATGTTGATGGTCAGGCTGTCACCAAGGGACAGACCCATTTCTTCGGCCTCTTCGGCGGCAAAGCTGATCTGAGGCGTGCCGGTATAACCTTCATCCCACCATTCTCCTGCCGTGATGCGGGTGTTTTTTGACGGCAGTTCCGAATATGTCACGCCGCGGTCACCGCTCAGCACCCAGTGATCGCCGGCCACCTCACGCGCAGGCAATCCGTTGATTTGCGTGATAATGCCGCGCAGCATTGGTGCACTTTCGATGCGGCTGACCGCGGGATCGGTTCGCAGGCGTTGCGTGTAACCGTCCATCTGGTCGCGTTGTATATCGACGAAGAAATAGCTAGGGGCCACGTCAGGCAAATTGCCCGCGATGGCCTGTCGCAGGTTACCGTCGATTTGTCCGACAGCGGCGAGCACGGACAGCCCAAGGCCCAGCGACAACACGACCGATGCGGCCCCTTCCCGTGTGCCGGAAATTGCGCCGAGGGCCCAGCGCAGTGCGGGCTTGCCTTTGGCCCGCGGTGCCAAGCGGCGCGACAAAACGCGGATGCCAAGCGCGGCAAGCGCAAGCAGGAACAGCGCAAAGGCAATTCCGCCCGCCGTCCAGAGCGTCAGCCACCAAGTACCGGAAAACAGTGCCGCCGCGGTGACCAAGGCGGCCAAACCCAACGCGACCCAAACCAAATAGCGCGCCCGCGGCAGCGCACGCGCGCCACCCAGCGCATCCCGAAACAAAGTGGCGGCGCGGACATCTTCGGCCCGAGCGAGCGGCCACAGAGTAAACACGAAGGCCGTGAGCGCACCGTAAAGCGCAGCCTCCATCAGTGGCCCGGGAAAGATCGTAAAGCTCGCGGGTATGGGTAACCGTGCCTCGATCACCGGGGCAAGAAGCACCGGTACCAGTGCGCCGAGCACCAACCCAAGCGCGATCCCAAGGATCGAGAGCACCCCGATTTGCAAAAAGTAAGTCTGGAAAATGACCGCTCGTTCGGCCCCCAGCGTGCGCAAAGTGGCGATGACAGCGGTCTTTTGTGCCAAATATGCACGGACTGCCGCGGACACGCCCACGCCGCCGACGGCCAAACCCGATAGGCCGACGAGCACAAGAAACGCGCCCAAGCGGTCAACAAATTCAGACACCCCCGGCGCGCCGTTGCGCGCATCGGTCCAGCGCATGCCGGTGTTTTCAAATTGGGCGCGCGCATCCTCTTCGAGCGCTGCCAAATCTGTACCGGACGGCAGATCAAGCCGATATTTCGAATTGAACAGCGTCCCCGGCGCCAAAAGCTGCGCATCCTCGAGATCACTGCGCAATACAATTGTCCTTGGACCCAGTCCAAAACCGCCCGCCGCATTGTCCGGTTCACGCGCAAGCGTCGCCATCAGGGTAAAATCCTGGGTTCCAAGGCGGAACCGATCGCCCGATGTCAGTCCGAGGCGGTCGATCAGCGCCCGCTCCATCACCGCGCCGGGCAGGCCGTTTTTGCCAGCCAACGCTGTGGCAAGCGGCATATCCGGGATCAGTTCAACCGCTCCGATCAGGGGATACGCGGCGTCGACCGCCTTGATCTGTGTCAGCCCGCGTTCAAGACCATCCGCGCCATCGACCACGGCCATGGACCTGAAATCAGCAATTTCCGAAACGCCCTCAGCGACACTATCCATCCAGGCGCGTTCCGTGGCGTCGGCAAAGCGGTAGGTAAAGTCCATTTCGGCATCACCGCCCAGCAATGCCGCGCCTTCGCGTTCGAGGCCCGATTCGATCGCCGAGCGGACAGAGCCGACAGCGGCAATGGCAGCAACACCGAGCGCCAGACAAGCAAGGAAAATGCGAAAGCCCGACAGGCCACCACGCAATTCGCGCAGGGCGAAACGGGCAGACGTGCGCAGGCTCATTCTGCGGCCTTTCGCGCTGCATCCTCGGCGATACGGCCGTCGGCCAAGTGTACGACCCGATCACAGCGTGCAGCGAGCTCTGGTGCGTGGGTCACCAGAACCAAGGTCGCACCGTGGCGGTCGCGCAGGGTAAATAGCAGGTCCATGATCGCCTGCCCGTTGACCCCGTCGAGGTTCCCGGTCGGTTCGTCTGCGAGCAGGATATCAGGCCGGGTGACCAGCGCTCGGGCCAGCGCCACGCGCTGTTGCTCTCCGCCGGACATCTGGCTGGGATAGTGACCTGCACGGTGATCGAGACCCACAGCTTTCAGCTCATCCGCAGCGCGGTCAAACGCGTCCCGCACTCCGGCCAGCTCGAGCGGCGTTGCCACGTTTTCCAGCGCGGTCATCGTAGGGATCAGGTGAAAGCTCTGGAAGACCACCCCCATATGTGCGCGTCGAAACCGTGCCAGAGCATCTTCGTTCATCGCTGTCAGGTCCTGACCCAGCGTACGCACGGTTCCACCCGTCGCGCGTTCCAACCCGCCCATGACCATCAGCAGCGATGACTTGCCCGAACCTGATGGTCCGACAAGACCCACCGTCTCGCCCTTTTGCACATCCAGCGTGATCCCGCGCAAAATATCGACACGGCCTGCGTTGCCATCAAGGCTCAGCGCTGCATTATTGAGGCTCAGGATGGGATCGGACATGGGGTATCGGCCTTTGCTGGTCTGACTATGTCATATGGAGGTGCGCGCGATATGGGCAAGGTGTTGGCAACGATTGTCATGGTTCTGTGGGGCGCCACCGCCTGGGCCGAAGAGGTCGTCATAGCTGCGTTGGGCGACAGTCTGACCCAAGGCTACGGGCTGCCAATTGAACAAGGGTTCGTGCCACAGCTTGAAGCATGGCTGGCCGATGCAGGAACACCTGCACGCGTGATCAACGCGGGCGTTTCCGGCGACACCACAGCCGGCGGGCTATCGCGGATCGGCTGGACGCTGACCCCAGAGGTCGACGCATTGATCGTGACGCTTGGTGGCAACGACCTGTTGCGCGGACTGCCGCCCGAGGCAAGCCGCGCCAACCTCGAAGGGATCGTGGCGCAGGCGCGCGCGGCGGGCGTATCGGTGTTGTTGATCGGAATGCAAGCGCCCGGCAATTACGGCCCCCAGTACAAAGAAGCGTTTGACGCCATGTACCCTGAAATTGCCGCAGCCTATGACACGCTCTACCTCGACAGCTTTTTTGCGGGTTGGGGCGGCACGGACACCGACCCAAGTGCCGTGCGTGAACTTTTGCAGTCCGATGGCATTCACCCGAATGCGGTGGGCGTCAAACAGATCGTCGGCAGCGTCGGACCGGTTGTCCAGACGCTGATTGCCCGGACCCGGTAATGCTATGCCCGGGCGCTTGTTCCTGACCAGTGCTATGCAGGATCTGTCTGATGCGCTCGACGCAGATATCGACGTGATCAGGGACGAACCGAAGCGCCGCAACATAGCCCCTGGGCAGGAGATCGTGGTTTACGACGGGATCCTGAGCCGCATGCGCTGGGGCATCGTTCCGGTGGGACGGGTAAATGCGCGTGGCCGTCCCGTAATGGAGCAGATCATCAACGCCCGGTCCGAAACGGTCTTTGACAAGTCCGCGTTTGCTGGCGTGGGCCGTGCTGTGATTCCTGTGAACGGGTGGTACGAATGGACAGGAGAGACCCGTCGCAAAACAGCGTGGCAGATCGCGGCCAGGAACGACGGATTTCTGTACTTCGCTGCGATCTCTGATGTCTGGACCGCACCCGGCGGTCTCGAGGTGCCGCAGGTGGCCGCGGTGACTTGCGAACCAAACGGCGATGTTGCGCCGATCCATCACCGCATGGGTGTTCTGCTTGCGCGGGACGCGTTGGACATATGGCTGCACGGCAGCGAAGATCAGGCGCGTGCGCTGATGGTGCCGTGGCCGGAAGGGCGGCTGAGGATCACGGAGGCACCGGAGGTGGATTGGTCCGAGCCCTGACCGACGTGTTGCGCTAGAGAACCGTAACCACGGTTCCCAATGGCACACGTCCGTAAAGGTCCGTCACATGTTCATTGGTCAACCGGATGCAGCCGTTTGACACCGACGTCCCGATTGTATTCGGCGCTGTTGTTCCGTGGATGCGGAAATAGGTGTCTCGGCCCTTGTCATCAAAGAGGTAGAGCGCGCGCGCGCCAAGCGGATTGCCCGGCCCGCCAGGCTGAATGTAGTCGTTGTCCACGAACTTCGCGTAGGTTCGCGGCTCGCGTTCGATCATTTCGTCCGTTGGACGCCAGGTTGGCCATTCCTTTTTGACCTTGATCGTTGCCTTGCCCGTAAATTCGAGCCCCGCGCGCCCGACACCAACGCCATAACGGATCGCCTTACGCGGCTCGGTGACCCAGTAGAGATAATAGGACCGCGGCAGCACGAGGATCTGACCGGGCGCAAAGTCCTTCTTGATCCGAACCTCTTGCGGGGTCGGGTCAAAGATAGCGGCGCTGGTATCGGCTTGTATGAGGTTGGGCGTCACGAATGCGGCGGCGGACAACGACAGGAAATGACGGCGGTGCATGGAACGCGCTCCGAGGCAATGAGTACTGGCCCAAGGATGCCCGTATGGCCCGCCGGGTCAAGTATTTCTGGTTCGCATCGGAAGCGAAAATGCGGCGCTGCGTCTTATGGAAAGCCTTCGTTAACTGTGATCGGCATAGCGTCGGACCATGTCCAGTTATCTGCATCCCCACCTGCCAGGCGCTTCGGTTCTCTTCACTGTGCGCTTGTCTTATGGCACCGGCCCGTTGCTGGTCGATCACATCGACCTTTTGCGTGACGCTGTGCGCAAGACATTGAAAGAACGGCCTTTTACCATTGACGCGTGGGTGGTGTTGCCGGACCACATTCACGCTGTGTGGACGTTGCCCGAGACCGACTGCGATTTTTCGACCCGGTGGAGCGTGATCAAGGCCCGCTTTTCAAGGCAGATGCCGCGTGATCCACGCGATGCCGGGAATAGCGTGGGACGCGCACGCGGCGTCTGGCAACGCAGATTTTGGGAACATCATTTGTGCGACACCTCAGCCAAGGCCAAGGCCGTGGCTTACTGTCTGGACGATCCGGTAAACCACGGTTTGGTCACTGCGCCCGAGCACTGGCCCTATTCATCTATCCACCGGGATCGCAGATTGATGCAATCGGCGGCTTAGGGCTCGCATTCGCAGCGCAACACGGTCCGGGCGCTACGCCGATTCAGCGCACAAATTTCTTGTGTTTCAGACGTTTGGGTTCCAGCGCATCCGGGCCTAACCGCCGTTTCTTGTCTTCTTCGTAGTCTTCGAAATTGCCTTCGAACCATTCAACATGTGCATCCCCTTCGAAAGCGAGGATATGCGTGCAGATCCGGTCAAGGAAAAAGCGGTCGTGGCTGATCACCACTGCACAGCCCGCAAAATCCACCAGCGCGTCTTCCAGCGCGCGCAGCGTCTCAACATCGAGATCGTTGGTCGGCTCGTCGAGCAACAGCACGTTGCCGCCCTCTTTCAACAGCCGTGCCATGTGCACACGATTGCGCTCACCACCTGACAGCAGCGACACCTTTTTCTGCTGATCACCGCCCTTGAAATTGAACGATGAGCAGTAGGCCCGGCTGTTCACCTGCGCGTCACCCAGTTCGATGATCTCTGCCCCGCCGCTGATGGCTTCCCAGACGGTTTCGCCATCGGCAAGGTCATCGCGCGACTGATCGACGTAGCTCAACTCAACCGTGTCGCCCAATTCGATGCTGCCGGAATCGGGCTGCTCTTGCCCGGTCAGCATCTTGAACAGCGTCGATTTGCCCGCACCGTTCGGCCCGATCACCCCGACAATCCCGCCGGGTGGAAGCGCGAATTCCAACCCTTCGACCAGCAGCTTGTCACCCATCGCCTTTTGCAGGCCAGACACCTCGATCACCTTGGCCCCCAAACGCGGGCCGTTCGGGATCACGATCTGGGCGCGGGTCAGCTTCTCGCGCTCGGACTGCTCTGCCATTTCGTTATAGGCATTGATCCGGGCCTTGGACTTGGCCTGCCGCGCCTTGGCGCCCTGGCGCATCCATTCCAGCTCGCGCTCCAGCGTCTTTTGCCGGCTCTTGTCTTCGCGTGCTTCCTGCGCAAGCCGTTTGGCCTTTTGTTCCAGCCAAGCAGAGTAGTTCCCTTCGTAGGGAATTCCGCGGCCACGATCCAATTCGAGGATCCAACCGGTGATATCATCCAGGAAATACCGGTCGTGGGTGACGATCAGGATTGTCCCCTTGTAGTCGATCAGATGCTGCTGCAACCACGCGATGGTTTCCGCATCAAGGTGGTTGGTCGGTTCGTCCAGAAGCAGCATGTCGGGCGCTTCAAGCAGCAGCTTGCACAGCGCCACCCGCCGGGCCTCACCCCCGGACAATGAACTGATATCCGCATCATCTGGCGGGCAACGCAGTGCCTCCATCGACACGTCGATCTGACTGTCGAGGTCCCACAGGTTTTCCGCGTCGATCTTGTCTTGCAGTTGCGCCATCTCCTCGGCCGTTTCGTCCGAATAGTTCATGGCCAATTCGTTGTAGCGATCGAGGATTGCCTTCTTGTCAGCCACGGCCAGCATTACGTTCTCGCGGACGTTCAGGGACGGATCGAGCTTTGGCTCTTGCGGCAGGTATCCGACTTTCGCGCCCTCGGCGGCCCATGCCTCGCCACTGAATTCAGTGTCGAGCCCGGCCATGATCTTCATCAGCGTCGATTTGCCCGCACCGTTGACGCCGACCACGCCGATCTTCACGCCAGGAAGAAAGTTCAGGTGAATGTTCTCGAAACACTTTTTGCCGCCAGGATAGGTCTTGGACACGCCCGACATGTGATAGACATATTGATAGGCCGCCATGATGTGTTCCTTCTTGAACCGCAATGTGCGGGATGTAGCCGCGCCGCGGCGTGAGGGCAATGGGCGGTTTGTGACCGCTTTCGCACACACTCATTCCTTGCATATCGTGGCGCAATTCATAGGCTCGTGGCGATGTTGAGTGCTTGGGCCCAAAGATGATGTTGCGTGCGCCGGTGATGCTGCTGCTGGCACTGCTGCTGGCAGGGTGCGAGTTCGGAATGTTTCTGCCGCCGACGCCCAACCTCTATCGCACGGGACTGAATTATTCCGAAGAGCAGGTGCATCCAAGCCTGCGATCAACAGACCCGCGCATCTTTTTCGTGACGGATCGTGCGGTGGAGGGCGCGGGCTACGGTCCGCTGCGGTCTGACTCGATGGCATTTGGTCACGCGAGCGTGCAATTTGGCATCGATCTCGACTGGTCTACGCTGCTGGCACGCACGCGTGCGGACTCAGATAACCGTGTCGCCCGGCTTGCCGTGGCCGACGTGGCGGAGGTCGTCCGGTTTCAAACCACGCCGCTGCCCTATGCGCGCAGTAACGGCCAATTGCAGCATTTGCCCGAAATCTGGGACGCCTACACCGCGCAAACCGCGCAGTTTCAGGCGGACATTGCGGCCTACATCCGGGAAACCGGCAATGACAGGCTGTTGATTTATGTGCATGGCTTCAACAACGGTTTCGAGGATGGCCTGACCACGCTGGCCAACCTTTGGCACTATACCGGGCGGCAAAGCGTTCCCATCGCTTTTACCTGGCCCGCGGGCGCCGGGGGCGGGCCGCTGGGGTATTTTCGTGACCGCGACTCGGGTGAATTTGCAATTCATCACACCAAGGAATTCCTGCGCATGCTGGCCGCCATACCTGAGGTCACGCAGATCGACATCGTTGCCCATTCGCGGGGCAACGCCGTCGCGACCAATGCGCTACGCGAATTGATCATCGAGGCGCGCGCGCGCGGCACGCACCCCAAGCTGGCGCTCAAGACCGGGACGCTGATCATGGCCGCGCCTGATCTGGACGTGGACATCGTGCGCCAACGGCTTGCGGCCGAAAGATTTTCGGAAGCGTTCGAGCAGATCAATCTTTACATCAACCCCGGCGACCGCGCCTTGCGATTCTCGGCATTTCTCACCCGGTCCACTCGCCTCGGTGCACTACGGAACGAGGATTTCCTGCCGGGTGAACTGGAATTGCTGCGCAAGCAGGCGCTTGTGCATTTTATCCGGGTCGAGGATGTGCGCGGCGGGTTTGGTCACGCCTATTTCCGCGATAATCCCGCTGTCCTGTCGGACGTCGTGCTTGCTCTGCGCACCCGCGCATTTCCGGGTGGGACATTGCGTCCGCTAGAGCAGGAAGAGCAACGGGGTGTTTGGTTGCTGCATCCGAACTATCCACTGGATCGGCTGCCAAATATTTCTTTGCAAGAGCTTAACGACGAACGATAGCAAGGCCGATGTGACGTTGACACCTGCCTGTGGATCGGGTCGAACTGCGCCTGCCCGGGGCGTTGCAACAGGAGGGTCAAGCGCATGCATCACGGCTTTCCTGTGGCCCGGCCCGGTCAAACCATCGGCTTGCTTGGGGGCTCGTTTGATCCCGCGCACGAGGGCCATGCGCACATCACCCGAGAAGCGATGAAACGTTTTGGGTTGCGGCAGGTCTGGTGGCTTGTGAGCCCGGGTAATCCACTGAAACGGCGCGGTCCAATGCCGCTGGCAAAGCGCATGGCTCGCGCGCGTGCCGTCATGCAGCATCCGCGGGTCCACGTGACCGATATCGAGGCGCGGCTTGGCACGCGCTTTACCGCGCAAACGCTTGCCGCGCTCATGGCGTGCTATCCGGGTGTGCGGTTTGTCTGGTTGATGGGGGCAGATAATCTGGCTCAGTTTCACCAGTGGCAGGACTGGACCTGGATCATGCAGAACGTCCCTATCGGCGTGATCGCGCGTCCGGGCGACAGGATTTCTGCGCGGGTGAGCCCCGCGGCGCGGGTCTTTCGGCGACAGCGCCTCTCTGGTCATGCCAGCCAGATGTTATCGCGCGCCGATCCTCCGGCGTGGTGCTTTGTGAATGTGCCCATGTCCCCTGCCTCGTCCTCTGCGATCAGAGCGTCAGGGGCGTGGTCTGCGCCTGTGGAAAAGTGATCAGATTGAGGGAATTCCCCTGTTGTCGGTATGCAGGCGCTACGCTTTACTGCGCCTATGGGTAATGGGGTTTCACGGCGCGCGGTTCTCGCGCTTTTGGGTGCAAGTCTGGGGCATGCCGCGGTCGCGGGGCCGCCCACACTGTCCTTGCGCCCCGTTGCACGCGGCGTGGGACACGCCAAAAAGGCGGTTGCCGGACCCGACGCCATCATCGCCAATGCGGGACTGAGCGGTCGTGTCACTTTCGCAGTGGCGGATGCCCAAACAGGCGCCAAACTGGAAGGTGCAAGAGCAGCCACCGGCACACCTCCGGCAAGTGTAGCCAAGGCCATCACAGCCCTTTATGCGCTATCGGCGTTGGGCGCTTCACACCGATTTGTCACCCGCGTTGTTGCCACCGGTCCGGTATCCGGAGGCGTCTTGCAAGGCGATCTGGTTCTTGTCGGTGGCGCTGACCCGACGCTAGATACCAATGGGCTGGCCGCACTTGTCAAAGGGCTGAAGGACAAAGGCATTCGCGAAGTGCGCGGCGGGTTCAAGGTCGCCGAAGGCGTCCTGCCTTACACACGCAGCATCGATAAGGGTCAACCGGACCATTTGGGCTACAGTCCCGCGGTGTCTGGAATTGCACTGAATTTCAACCGGGTGCACTTTGAATGGAAGCGGTCTGGCAGTGGGTATGG
Source organism: Pseudomonadota bacterium (assembly GCA_038532285.1). Lineage (GTDB taxonomy): Bacteria > Pseudomonadota > Alphaproteobacteria > Rhodobacterales > Rhodobacteraceae > Tateyamaria. The sequence goes on from JBCBAV010000027.1 coordinate 16,338, forward strand.
CCTGACCATGCAGGCACGCACGGACAAGTATCGCCCCGCGGTCTACGTCACAAAGATGCAACTCGCGAACCGCGATCTGCCCGTTTATACCTATTCGGACGGCGGCAGCAGTGACAATTGGACGGTCTCACGCCGGGCACTGGGCAAGGGTGGGTCGCGTTGGCTGCCGGTACGCAAACCAGCACTTTATGCAGGCGATGTGTTCCAAACGCTCGCCCGGGCCAGCGGGATCGTCCTGAAGAACCCGGTTGTGGTCAACCGCAAACCCCAAGGCAGCACTTTGGCCGCAGTTCAGAGCGCCGAACTGCGTATCCTTCTGCGCGACATGTTACGGTTTTCGACCAACATCACCGCCGAGATGATCGGCATGGCGGCGACCCGGGCGCGCACCGGCAAGGTCGCCAGCCTGCGCGGATCAGCCGCCGAAATGAGCCGCTGGGCGGCATCGGCTCTCGGGGCCACGGGAACAAAGCTGGTCGATCACTCAGGTCTTGGTGATGCGAGCAAAATGACCGCGGACGGCATGGTTGCAGCACTTGTCAAAGTGCACCAAAGCAGCGGTCTGCGCCCGATCTTAAAACCCTTTGCCATGCGCGATGCAAATCGCCGCGTCATCAAGGATCATCCCATTCAGGTAGACGCCAAGACCGGAACACTTAATTATGTGTCGGGGCTTGCCGGCTATATGACCGCACGCGATGGCACCGACCTGGCGTTTGCCATATTCTGCGCGGATGAGGCGACGCGGGGTCGGATTTCAAAGGCGAACCGAGAGGCCCCGCAAGGCGCGCGCGGCTGGAACCGACGCGCCAAGACGCTGCAGCAAAAGCTGATCGAACGCTGGGGCGCGCTCTACGGTTCGTGACTGTCACGCGGCGCGTTGGGCAGGAAAAACATCTATCAAATCCGCCGTTGCTTCTGCTGTTGCAGCGGACAGGGTCCAGCCCAGATGTCCGTGCCCGGTGTTATAGAACACACCGGGTCGCGATCCGGGACCGACCCTTGGCATCATCGACGGCAGCATGGGGCGAAGGCCTGCCCACGGAATGCAGTGTTCGGTCGACACATCGGGAAAATACGTCTCGCACCACTGACGCAGTGGACGAATGCGGTCGTCGCGGATGTCGAGATTGTAGCCGTTGAACTCTGCAGTGCCTGCGATGCGGAACCGTCCCTTGCCCAGCCGTGAGGTCACGATCTTGGCTGCATCATCCAGCAGGCTCACCCATGGTGCAGCCGCCTGACTGTCCGCATCGTCGAGATTGACGGTGATCGAGTACCCTTTGACCGGGTAAATGTTCACCCGATCGCCCAATTGCGCCGCAATCGCACGACTGCCCACACCGGCACAGACGACGAGGCCGTTGAATTGCGCTTGCTCCGCGCCGTCCGGGCCGTGCCATCGCAGTGTCAGGCCGTGGCCCGTGTGACTGATGTCGGTCACATCACTGTTGTAGTGAAATGCGACCCCTCGCGATGCACACCCATCGCTGAGCGCACGCGCGTAGCGATGGATGTCTCCGGTGAAATCGCTTTGCGTGTAGAATCCACCAAGGGTCGTGGACCGAAGCGTTGGTTCGATCCGCGTCACCTCATCTGCAGACATCTCGCGCCGTTCCAGCCCTGCTTGGGCCAGCAGGTCGTTGACGCGCCGGGCATGATCAAACTCGGTCTGATCCTTGTAGACATGCAGGATCCCGCGCTGCTCGCAGTCAAAATCAAACCCGACTTCGCTGGCAAAACCCAGCAGATGTTGGCGCGCCTTCATAGCAAGACGCGCTGTTTCGATCGTGTGCGCCTCGTATTGCGGGATGTTCCCCATGAACTCGGCCATCCAGCTGATCTTGTGCCAGGACGGCATCGGATTGACGAGCAGCGGAGCGTCCGGCCTGAGCATCCATCGCAAACCTTTGAGGATCGTGCCCCAGCGCGTCCACACTTCGGCGTTTGAGGCCGACAGTTGGCCACCGTTGGCAAAGGATGTCTCCATCGCGGCATAGCGGTTGCGGTCAAAGACGCTGACCTCGATGCCGCGGCGGGCGAGGGCATAAGCCGTGGTGATCCCGGTGATTCCGGCACCGATAATCGCAATACGTTGTGTCATGGGTCATTTCCCGATCACGCGCGCAAAAAGGATGCGGTCCTGGCGGCGCCCGCGCATCCCCATCTGTCGCTTAACCTGAGAGTTTCACGCGCCTGCGGCACGCTTTCTCCTTCGGTGGGTCCGCTGCGTGGGGCGGACCTCTCTCCAGATCGTCGTGTTGCCCATTTGCAAGGGCGCGACCGGTACGGTTTCTTGGCCTGAGAGATTCCGGGGCGTTGCTCCTTCGGCGGCGGTTTGACCCGCACTCTCCCACACCGGTCTGACGGCGCGTGTTTCCTTTAGGAAACTTGGCGTTGCAAAGCAAGTGATTTCGCTGTGGCTGATCAGGTCAGCGCGCGCTTCTGCTCGCTGCTTGAGAAATCCGGGAATGCCGGGTCCGTATTGATCGGCGCCCGTGGAGTTTGTAGGCCGAATGCAATCGGTCGTACGTTCCGCGAGGTGCGGTCAGCGTTCAGCATATCGATGACATCCGCGACCAAATCGCGCGCATCCTGCGGGGCAGACTGCAGATCAGCGGGCAGATGGATCGCGAGGTCGAAGCCCCCCGGCGTGATGGTCGAGGCGCACCTGTTCAGCGCCCATAAATGATCTGCCATCGCGGCCATGCGCACAATCGCCAACGCGGTGCACGATGCTGAGTGGGTGTGCCCCGCCCTGGAGGCGGTCAATTCCGGCAGGTTGGCAAGCAACAGGCGCGTCGAACGCGCGCTCGGTGTGCCCGGTGCTGCGCCCACCGTCCGCCGCATCGCATCACGGCTGGTGCGCGCGCACAGCGTATCCCCCAAGGTCGCGACCGGACGGAACCCCAACGCAGTGTCAAATTTCTGATGCTGAAGGCAGCGATCAATGTCAGGCGCCAAAGCCTCCACGCCAAACGGCAGGTAATGCTGCTGAGCCTTGCCATAGTCACTGTCGTCGCCTGCTTGGACCAGCATGTCGAGATCATTGCGTGCGGCCGACTGATGCCACGCAGCCAGAACGCGTGTCCGCCCCTCTGTGTCGCAGATCCAGACATCGTCCAGGACCAGATCGCGCCCGATAACGCCAACAAGCCGTTGATCCGGCAGCAAAGCAAAGCGATCTACATCCGGGTGACCCGGCGAAAGCGCTGCAGGCATATGACCAAACGCAGCCACGTGATCGCGGTGCGTTTTGGGATGCACCAGGGCGTCGTCCGCTATCGGCATCAGTGTGGTGTCACCGGTCAGTTGTTCGAGAATGCGATGTACAACGTCGTCGAGACTGGCCACGCTTTGTGCGCCGGGCGATGCGTCGGCTTTGAACACGGCGCCGGAATACGTGAAATTGACCGATGCAAATTGTGGGTAAGTGCGGGCAGGTTGCAGGGAAACAGCGCCCCCGGAAATATCGGTTACGTCGTGATGCATCATGACACCACCTGCCGCGCATCCGCTGAAATAGCCGTTTGGCCCTGCAATTGAAATTGCGGCGGGCAAGGACGGCGAGCCGCGTCCTCTTGCCCCGTCCCGGCCATTACACAGCCGGGAGGCGACCCTGCCGGGTCAACCGCTGTCGGACCATACTTTCGGCCCTCCCCAAAATTGACGGTCGGTCGATTTGGTGCCGTTCCAGATTTGAAAATGTCAGTCATGGATGAGCCCCCTCGCGACCATGACATGACTGTAGACGGGCTTTGTGACGTACGGTCAATCAGACCGGGATTACTTTCACATTCTTTTCACGTGCGGCCGTTCAGGTCCCGAAATCCAAAGGGCTTTCAAGGGATTTTCGTGAAATCTGTCGCCGTTTGGCGTCACAGTGTGAGGTGCCGGGCACGGGCGCCACGCTCGATCGCAGCGGCGTGCAAACGATCAATTTCAAGCTCGTAGCGAATCTCTTCCAGCAATCGCAACTGCTGTTCAGCGATTGATCCGTCAGCTGCGGCGACATCGCACGCCAGAGCATATGCCGTTTCATACAGACGCGGCGGAAGCGCCTCGCGCACAAGGCCAAACAGCGCGTCCAAACCGTCTTCTTGATCAAACAGATCGAATACCGTCTGGCTGACCACGGACAATCGATCTGCGTCATACTCGCCGAAAACGGGCAGCATGTTGACCGCTGAGTTTATCTTGACCAATTCTACAGTGCGGATGTTTTCATCTGACGCCGACACAGCGATCATTACGGCCACCAGCGCGTCCTGGGGCGTCAGTGTCAGGTTCCTGAGCTCGGTCATGGGGTCCTCGGCAGTCATTACCTTAGCAATATTGACCCGCAGCGCCCCCCGCAATAGTTAAGCGCCGTTGCGCCGGGGCGATCCCGTGCCGCGCCAATCCGAGGATCACGAGATGAGCAGTTTCCGCGACGCCGCATGGGCGAGCAAGGCCTGGCCGTTTGAAGAGGCACGCAAGCTTGTCAAACGCTATGAAAAAGCGCCGCCGGAAAAAGGGTTTGTGCTGTTTGAAACCGGCTACGGCCCCTCGGGGCTGCCTCACATCGGCACATTTGGCGAGGTCGCCCGCACCACAATGGTACGCCGTGCGTTCGAAGCGATCTCGGACATCCCGACAAAGCTGGTGTGTTTTTCGGATGATCTTGACGGTCTGCGCAAGGTGCCGGGCAACGTGCCAAGGCCAGAATTGCTCGAGCAGCATTTGCAGCGTCCGTTGACCGACGTGCCGGATCCCTTCGGCACGCACGAAAGCTTTGGCCATCACAATAACGCCATGCTGCGCCGGTTCCTGGACACGTTCGGGTTCGACTACGAGTTCATCTCCGCGCGCGAATTTTATGCGTCGGGGCAGTTTGACGACATCCTGCTGCGCTGCGCCGAGAAATACGATGATCTGATGAAGATCATGCTGAAATCACTGCGCGAAGAACGGCGCGAGACCTATTCGATCTTTTTGCCGCTGCATCCCGACAGCCGACGCGTGATGTATGTGCCGATGAAGCACGTGGATGCCGTCAACGGCACAGTTACCTTTGATGACGAAACCGGCAAGGAATGGACCGTGCCTGTCACAGGCGGGAACGTGAAGCTGCAGTGGAAGCCGGACTTTGGTGCGCGCTGGGCAGCACTTGGCGTTGATTTCGAGATGTACGGCAAGGAACACGCCACCAATGAAAAAATCTACGATGCGATTTGCCGGACGCTCGGTGCAAAGCCGCCTGAGCATTTTTCGTACGAGCTGTTCCTCGACGATCAGGGGCAAAAGATATCGAAATCGTCAGGCAATGGGGTCAGCATCGATGAATGGCTGACCTATGCCTCGACCGAGAGTCTGAGCTATTTCATGTTCCAGAAGCCAAAGACGGCCAAGCGGCTGTTCTTTGACGTGATCCCAAAGGCGGTTGACGAATATCACCAACAATTGCGCGCCTATGCCGGTCAGGACGACAAGACGCGCGCGGCAAATCCGGTTTGGCACATCCACGCAGGCGACGTGCCCGACAGTGACATGGTCGTGCCGTTCGCGATGCTTCTCAACCTTGCTTCGGTCAGTCAGGCCGAGGACAAAGGCACGCTCTGGGCCTTTATCCAGCGTTACGCGCCTGGCACGGGTCCGGACACGCATCCGGGAATGGATACCGCAGTGGGTCACGCGGTGGCCTACTACAACGACTTTGTGAAGCCGAACAAAACCTATCGCTTGCCGACCGAGGCCGAGAAAGAGGCTATTCTGGCTCTGCGAGTGGCGCTGGCAGGTTACGACGGTGCGATCACTGACGAAGAATTGCAATCTGTTGTCTATGCCGTGGGGCGCGATCGTTTCGACCCGCTGCGCGGCTGGTTCACAGCGCTCTACGAAGTGCTCCTGGGCGCCAGCCAAGGACCACGTTTTGGTGGCTTTATAGCGCTTTACGGCGTGGATGAGACCATCGCACTGATCGATACGGCATTGGCGGGCGAATTGGTTTGAACGGGCGGTGCGCCGCCCGGGCGCACGCAACGCACCATGCCAAGATTTGTCTGAGCCGGCACGCGCCCTATGCTTTTGCCCAGCACAGGAGGAAGCAACATGCGCGCATTGTTCATTGGATTGGCACTTGCCTTTGGGATTGCAATATCGGCCGCAGCACAAGATTCTGACATCAAAGGTGTCATTTCGGACCAGTTGAACGCCTTTGAACAAGACGACTTTGACCAGGCATTTACCTACGCAGCGCCGAACATCCGCCAGATTTTCCGTACACCTGAGAATTTTGGCACAATGGTGCGCCGTGGATACCCTATGGTGTGGCGCCCCGGTGCGGTGACCTTTCTGGACCTCGAGCGGCGCGGCGTGGGGTTCGTTCAGACCGTCCAGATCGAAGACGCCGACGGAGTGCTGCATTTCCTCGCTTATGCGATGATGGAAACAGGCGAAGGATGGAAAATCGCTGGCGTGTCGATCATCACGGCACCGGGCGTTGCTGCCTGATCAATAGGTCGGGTGGAACCTGTCCGCAGGCGAGAGCGTGAAAATCTCACATCCCGCCTCGGTCACGCCCACCGAATGCTCGAACTGCGCCGACAACGACTTGTCCCGCGTCACAGCTGTCCAGTCATCTGCCAATGTCTTGGTTTCCGGGCGACCAAGGTTAACCATCGGCTCGATGGTAAAGAACATGCCCGGCTCAAGCACCGCGCCGGTGCCCGGGCGACCGTAGTGCAGCACATTGGGCGGGGCGTGGAAAACCTGCCCCAACCCGTGACCGCAAAAATCTCGAACCACGGACATCTTGTGGCTTTCTACATAGCGTTGGATGGTGTGCCCGATGTCGCCAAAGGTGTTGCCCGGTTTCACAGCTTCGATTCCGCGCATCAGCGCATCATGCGTCACCTGAATCAACCGCTCGGCCTTGCGGGGCAATTTGCCAGCCACATACATCCGCGAAGTATCGCCAAACCAGCCATCTACAATAACGGTCACATCAATGTTCAGGATGTCACCGTCCTTCAGGCTTTTGTCCCCGGGGATGCCATGGCAAACAACGTGGTTCACACTGATGCAGCTGGCGTGCTTATAGCCCTTGTAGCCGATCGTCGCGGACTTGGCGCCCGCGTCATTCACCATTTCAGTGATCAATTCGTCGATCTTGCCCGTGGTTTGGCCGACAAAAACATGCTCGGACATGGCGTCCAAGATGCCAGCCGCTACCTCCCCTGCCGCATGCATGCCGGCAAAGTCACCTTCTTCGTAAATGCGAATGCCGTCCTTGGTCAGACGGCCCCGGCTTTCGTGCTTCAAGACGCGCTCCATTGGCGTTGGGTCGTGTGGTATATATTGCACTGCGGCGGCGAGGGCCACCACCTGTCAAATCACCACAGCGAGAGCGGACGCGATTTCCACGCCATTCGCAGTGATATGGGTACCAAAGGCTATGGTTTCGACCCCTGCGTCGCGGGCATCCTGAAAAGCCGTGGCGTACGCCGGGTCAATATCGCGTGCGAGGGTCATGCGATCGCAATCAGTGCGCTGAACAAGATACAGCATCACCGCGCGATGGCCCTGCCGGGCGACGGCGGCCAATTCTGCCAGATGCTTTGCGCCACGCGCGGTGACGCTGTCGGGAAATTCCGCCAAACTGGCCCGACGTGACAGGGTGACGGATTTGACCTCGACATAGGCGTCAGGCAAGCCTTTGGCCTGCAACAAAAAATCGATCCGGCTGTTTTCGCCGTACTTCTGTTCCGGCCGCACGGTGTCATAGGCTTCAAAGCCGGGCACCGTCCGCGCCGCAAATGCGGCACGTAGCACGCGGTTGGGTACGGACGTGTCCACGCCCGTAAAATGCCCGTCGGAATGCTCGACTAGCCGCCAACCGTATTTCAGCTTTTTCCCGGGGTCGTCGTTTGGCTCCAGCCAGATCCGCGTTCCCGGCTCCGCAAGCCCCATCATTGAGCCGGGATTGGCGCAGTGCGCCACAACTTCGCGCCCGTCTTCCAGCGTGCAATCAGCCAGAAATCTCTTGTAACGACGGATCAGGGTGGCAGGAACAAGTTCGGTTTGAAAGCGCATAGTCGGACGCCTATACCTGCACGACAGCACTCACAAGTCGGAGCGTTTCATGCCAAATCCCACCGCAGCCATGCTGGTCATCGGAGACGAGATCCTGTCCGGACGCACGCGCGACGCCAACATGCACTATCTCGCGGGCCAGTTGACCGACATCGGGATAGATCTCAAGGAAGTGCGGATCGTCAGTGACGAGGACAAGGCGATTATTCTGGCCGTGCAGGTTTTGTCAGAGCTGTATGACCACGTGTTTACGTCAGGCGGTATTGGGCCCACCCATGACGATATCACCGCGGATTGCGTGGCGTGGGCCTTTGGCGCGGCCATCGACGTGCGCGAAGACGCACGGGCCATCCTTGCCGCGCACTACGAAAAATCCGGAACCGTTCTGAATGACGCGCGACTGCGCATGGCGCGCATTCCAGACGGTGCCGATCTGATCGAAAACCCGGTGAGCGCGGCTCCGGGGTTCAGTTTGCAAAACGTGCACGTGATGGCCGGGGTCCCGTCCGTGTTTCAAGCAATGGTGGCGTCCATCCTGCCGACCCTGACCGGCGGTCAACCGCTGTTGTCGCGGTCGGTCACCATTTACCGTGGTGAAGGTGACATTGCGGGCCCGCTCGGAGATTTGGCCGACGCGCATTCGGGGCTGTCATTTGGGTCCTACCCGTTTCAGCGCGACGGGCGATACGGCGCGAATGTCGTGGTTCGGGGGGCCGATGCCACCGCGCTTGATGCAGCAGTTGCCGAGCTTGAGAGCCTTTTTGACGGATGATCAAACCAGCGCAATTCTATGCGGCTATGGACGGCACATGGCCTGCTGCGGAATATCGGCTGCAAGGACCATGGACGCTCCGGGATGGCGCCGGGGGTGGCAGACGCGTGTCGGCCACAACGACAAACCGGCAAGTAAGACCAACCGACATAGACGCGGCAGAGATGGCAATGCAGGACATGGGGCAGGACCGTCTGTTCATGCTCACTGCCGGGCAGGAAACTCTCGACGAAACACTTGCCGCGCGCGGGTACGTTGTCGTCGACCCGGTTCAGCTTTATGCCTGCCCGACGACCAACCTTACCGATATCCCGATCCCGCGTGTAACAGCCTTTGGCATCTGGGAACCGCTGGCGATCATGGAAGAAATCTGGGCCTCCGGCGGCGTCGGTCCAACCCGCCTTGCCGTCATGGCGCGCGCCAAGACCAAAACCGGCATTTTCGCGCGGGCCAAGGACAAACCGGCCGGTGTCGGCTTTGCCGCCATTCACAATGGCATCTGCATGGTGCACGCCGTCGAGGTGTTGGAACATCAGCGCCGACAAGGGGTTGCCGGTTGGATCATGCGCCGTGCCGCGTTTTGGGCGGCCGAGCAGGGCGCGCGGACTTTGGCCGTTCTATGCGTCAAAGACAACGAACCTGCGAACAAGCTCTATCAACGGTTGGGTTTCGCGCCGGTCTGTGACTATCATTACCGGATCAAAAAATAATGGACCCAGAGGCCACATGACCGATCAGCCCACCGCCCTCGATCTGCCGATGGTGGATCCCCTGCCTGATGCCACGCAGCGCTATTTCGACATCTGTGAGGAAAAGCTCGGCTTTGTGCCAAACGTGCTTAGGGCGCATGCCTTTGACATCGACAAGCTCAACGCCTTCACAGCACTTTATAATGACCTCATGCTGGCCCCCAGTGGCCTGAGCAAGCTTGAGCGTGAAATGGTTGCGGTCGTGGTCAGTGCGACGAACCGCTGTCACTACTGCCTTGTCGCGCATGGCGCGGCCGTGCGGCAACTTTCCGGTGATCCCAAGCTGGGCGAGATGCTGGTAACCAACTGGCGCGTCGCGCCCGTGGATGCGCGGTTGCGCGTGATGCTGGAATTCGCCGAAAAGATCACCCTTGCGTCGGCCACGATCGATGAAGCGGACCGCAAGAAACTGCGCGCGCATGGTCTGACGGACCGAGACATCTGGGACCTTGCGAATGTCGCTGCGTTTTTCAACATGTCGAACCGCGTGGCGTCGGCCACTTCGATGGCACCGAATGATGAATATTACAGCCAAGCACGCTAGCGTCCTGCTTCTGGGCTGCGTGCTGGGTGTGCCCGTAGCGCAGGCTCTGACCCTCGACTTGCCCGCTGCCGCCCGTGAAACCGCGGCACGCGACAGCGCGCTGGCACGAAGCGCTGTCCCGCAAGGCCCGTTTGCAGATGGAACAGTCCCCACGGTCGAGATCGAGGGCCCGGTACGGCGCCGCGCCTACCGGCTGCCCAGCCAGGCGCTGACCCCACTGCAAATCATTGCACCGATGCGCGCGCAACTTGAAAACGCGGGCTACGAGCTGCTGCTGGATTGCAATCAGCAAAGCTGCGGTGGCTTTGATTTCCGCTTTGGAATTGAGGTGCTGCCCGCGCCGAACATGTACGTCAACATCCGCGACTTCCACTTCCTCAGCGCCACATCACGGCAGGACAAGGCAGTTATGATCCTCGCCAGTGCGGCGCAAAGCGCATCGTATCTCCAATTGATCTCTATCGGAGAAGCCAACGGCGACATTGCCCCGGTTTCACCGGATCAGACAAGACCTGAACCAGAACCAGCGACCGCGCTGCTCGCATCTTCGGATTTGGCGGCAATCCTGTTGGCCGAGGGCGCCGTTGCGCTCGACAGTCTCGATTTTGCGGTGGGCACTACGGCGCTGTCGGACGGAACATATCCAGAGCTGGGAGTTTTGGCTGAATTGCTGGCCGCGCGCCCCGGCTTGCAGGTCGCAGTGGTCGGGCACACAGATACAGTAGGCGGGTTGGACGCCAATATTGCAGTGTCGCGCGCTCGCGCGAATGCCGTGCGAACACGGCTGATCGAAGAATATGGCGTCGACCCCGATCAATTGCAGGCGGCCGGCATGGGGTACCTTTCACCCCGGGAAAGCAATCTGACCGAAACGGGACGCGAGGCAAATCGGCGGGTCGAGGTTATCATCGTCCGCGAAGAATGAGCGCCACGCGCGTCAATGCAGTTGCAAGTTCCGTTCCAAGCTGTCTGCCCCGAAGGATCGCGCCATCGACCCCTTTGCGCAAAGCCGCTGGAAATGCTCGTTTTCTTCCAGCTCCTGAGCGCAGGGCCAATCGAGATATTCGACCAGCCGGATTTTCAGACATTCGCCCTCGCGTTGGACATAGAACCGGATGCGGCTTGTGCCGATGTCGTGACCAGAATGGTCATGGTAAACATTTGAGACGGTCACAGTGAACCGGTCGCGGTCGATGCGTGGCGCTTGGAGCACCCGCGTTCGGATACGCGCGAGGCGGCGTGATCGCAACGCCCCGCGGTAGAGGCCGAGTGCCTGCAACAACTCTTCACGCGACTGCAAAACGATCACGTTGGTGTCGAAATAGACCGCGGCAGGGTAGGAATAGTAGTCTGCGATTTTGGCGAGGTTGGATTGGGTCAGGTGGTTGACCATGTCTTCGGCAGCTTGCGCAATGAGTGCGTCCATAAAAATTGCCCCTCGTAACTGAACTGACTGAGCGTAGCTGGCGGTATCGTATCAGCGCGGCCTGCGAGTGGGGTACGAGGCGAGCCCAATCCGACAAGGCAAAAAATCGACGCTCAATTGACCGGAACCGACGTTTCGCATGTGTCACCCAACGTCATTTTGCCCAAAATTGCAGCCTCAAAGCGTTTTGAATCATCAAAAAGCCCAAATTCGATCGAAAAAAGCCCCGGCGCTAGCGGCACCGGGGCAGTGACCCTTGGGGTTGGGAAGACTTACCAGTCGGATGGGCCCTTTTCAGCAAAGGCGTGGACCAGAAAATCGATGAATGCGCGGACCTTTGGCTGCGTGAAGCGGCCGGGCGGGTAGACCGCATAGATGCCTTGGGTTTCGATCGGAAGCTCAGGAATGGCATCCATCACGAGGCCCTTTTCCATCGCATCGGCATAAAGAAAGCTGGGCAAGTAGGCGATACCAAGGCCCGAGATTGCCGCGTTCAGCAGGGATTGCCCGTCATTGACGCTTAGCCAACCGGCAGTGCGCACCTGACGCTTTTCACCCGATGGCGCAGTTAGTTTCCAGACATTGCCAGAAGACTGATTGGAATAGTGCAGCAGCTTGTGTTCGTTCAGATCGTCAATCTTTTCCGGACGGCCGAATTTCTCGAAATATTCCGGGCTCGCGATCATCCGTTTTGTCGTTTCTGTCAGCTTGCGGGCGCGCAGGGTGCTGTCTTCCAGCTCGCCAATACGCACTGCCATATCGAACCCTTCGGAAATGAGCTCTACGTAGCGGTTGTTGAGGACCATGTTCACGGTGATGTCCGGGAACTCCTCGAGGAATTCCGACAAGACCGGCGACAGGTGGTTCACGCCAAAGTCTGTGGCGACTGAAATCCGCAGCAATCCCGACGGCGCACTCTGCATCGACGTGACAAGCGCATCGGCTTCGCCGGCGTCGTTCAACACACGGCGCGCCCTGTCGTAATAAGCAAGACCAATTTCGGTTGGGCTCACGCGGCGGGTGGTGCGATTCAAGAGACGTGCGCCAAGACGTGCCTCGAGCGAGGACACGTGTTTCGAGACGGCAGATTTGGAAATCCCCATCTTCTTGGCAGCATCGGTAAATCCGCCTTGGTCCACGACAGTGGCGAAGGCTTCCATTTCTGTGAGGCGGTCCATTGCCGGCCCTTTCATTGGTCTACTCAGTGGGCAGCTATGGCGGCCAATCTGGGCAGGATCGGGGCAGGGATTGGATAATATCGGGGTCATTGCGCGGATCGTTGATGGCACGGAAACGAAATCCGGTCGCCTCAGATCGCTTCGTCCATGCTCCATCGCTCGAAAACGGCGGCTTCCTGGGCCAGTGGCACGGGATCTTGCCCGCCAATCAGCAGATAGCCAAATCCGGGCGTGTTCCACCGGGCAAGCTCCATGCCCTGCGCAGCACCCATGCTGACCGGCTTGCCATCAGCGCCGGCGGGAATGATGCACAGGGCCACAGGGGTGCCGTCGTCACGCTGGTAGGCCAGCTGCACAAGCGGCTTGTCATTAAAGGCCAGCAACTGCGCGCGTTTCAGCGTCAGGCCCGGCGCATTGACGATCGTCGACAGGTCCAGTCCCAGCGCCGTGGAAACCAGTGTCAGTTGTGCGGTCCTTTCGGCCTCGCTGATCTGCACCGCGGCCAATGTCTCTGCTGTGTAGAGCGACTGATAAGATGCCACGAACGCCGCCCACCCGGGCTTTGGCGCCGGTTCAGGTGCCGGCGCGCCAAAGCCGGTAAAGACCGCCACAGCCAGACCTGCAGCGATACCGGTCCCAAATGTGCCCATCCCCCAGCCCCAGCCAAACCGGGTCGCAGGTGCCTTAACTTCTGCTGGCAGCGCCGGCATGGGCGGCGCCGCTTCCAAAAGCGTGTCATAAGCCGACCGAAGCGGCAGTATCGGGATGTCGAGTGCGGCCAACCGTTCGGCCAGCACCGGATCATGTTCCAGCGCCTCGCCGATCGCCTCGGCCAAGGGTGCGTCCGCCTCCCCGTCCAGAAAGGCGGTCAGTTCTTCGTCGGTATAGCTTTGGGCGGTGCTCATGCGGCGCCTCCTTTGGCCATGCCCATTGCGGCGCCCAGACTTTTTCGGGCGGCTGCAAGGCGGCTCATCACTGTGCCGATGGGGATCTCCATGATCGCGGCGGCTTCCTTGTAACTATAGCCCTCCACATAGACCAGAAAGACAGCGTGTCGCTGTGCCTCAGGAAGAGCGTTCACCCTGTTCAACACGTCACGCGCCAGAATATTCGTTTCTTGATCGGCAGCAGTGTCGGGCAAATCGATTTCTTCCACCGGAACCAGGCCGCCACCCGTCCGAACCTTGCGGGAACGCAATTCATTCAGCCAGATGCGCTTGGCCATCGTGAAGAGCCAGCGGTCCAGGTGCGTTCCGGGCTGAAACTGGTCACCACGATCCAGCGCGCGCACGCACGTGGTCTGCGCCAGATCATCGCCCCAGTCGCGGCGCCCGGTCAGTGACACAGAATAGCGCCACAGCCGCGGAAACACCTCGGGCAGCCCGCGCCGAACGGCGTCTTTCCCACTTTCACCCGGATCGCGAATTAGATCGCCCTTTCACGTGTTTGCCCTACATGACTGTCATGAATTTAGGGAGGAAGGTCAAAATGAAATCATTCACAACCGTGCTTGCAGGCGCCTTATTGCTCGCCACTTCGGCATTTGGCCAAGGGACGCCGTCCGCCGAGGGTGCCAAGGTCTATATCGTCAACCTCGAAGACGGGGCGACGGTGTCGTCACCGGTCACGGTGATCTTTGGGCTGCAGGGCATGGGCGTCGCGCCCGCCGGCGTCGAAAAGGAAAACACCGGCCACCATCACCTGATCCTGGACCGCGTACCCTTTGGCACCGGTGAGTTCGCCGAAGCAGAGCTGGTCGAAGGCATCCCCGCCGATGAAAATCACAAGCACTTCGGTGGCGGTCAAACCCAAACCACGCTGGAACTCGCCCCTGGCAGCCACACGCTTCAGTTGGTGTTGGGCGATGCCAATCACATCCCCCATGACCCGCCGGTGATGAGCGCGCAGATCACGATTACCGTGGAATAGGGTTCAAATCCATTTCAGGCGGCGCATGACCCACAACGTTCCCACGGCCATGACCCCCATGCCAACGCACAGGATGGCAAAGGCCAACGGGTCTTCCGTTCCCGGCATGCCCGCCACGTTGACGCCAAACAGTCCGGTCACAAAACCAAGCGGCAGAAACACGGCCGCCACGACCGAAAGCACGTAGCTGTTATTGCCCTGCTGCATCTGTGAAAGCGCAGCGTGGTGATCTTGCACGGCGGTCATACGCGGGATCAGCGCATCCAGTTCTTCCACGGCCAGTTTGCCGATATTGGCCTGTTCGCGCAGGCGCTGGCGCAGGTCATCGTTCAATGTCAGGTGTTCGACCGCTGCGAGGGCAACGAGCGCATCGCGCTGCGGAGCCATGTACCGTCGCAGCCGGATCGCAATGCGCCGCCGTTCAGTCAATTCGGGTGGCAGATGGGTCTCATCGCTTTCGCTGTCTTCTTCCATGCGGTCGACATCTTCAGCGAGATCAAAGACCGTGTCTCGCGCGCGCTGCATCAATCGCTCCGTCAGCTCAGTGACAAAGGCCATCGGGGTCACGGGTGCACGCCCGGCTTCGACGTGCTTGCGGATGTCGTCGATGGCAAAGATCTTGCGCAGGCGCACAGTCACCACCAACCGATCCTTGACCCATGCGCGGGCCGCGACCATTTGGTCTTTGGGACCGTCGGGGTTCAGGTTTATGCCGCGCAGGTTCAGGATCAGACCATCCGCAAACCGATCACAGCGTGGACGGGTCTGCGGCGCAGTCAGGGCGTTGACGACAATTGGCGGCACCAGTTCCGCCAGCCGTGCGGGCAAACCGTCCTCGCTCAGATCAAAGTGCAGCCACCTGTAGCCATCGCGCGAGGGCGTGTCGGCAATTGGCTACGCCGAACCGTCAAAAGAAATGTCGAATGCGCAGATCGTCATGTCGCGACGCTATCGCGCGTCCCCGACGCGGGCAACTACAGCGTTGCCGCGAGCCGGGTGCCTTGATCAATCGCACGCTTGGCGTCCAGTTCAGCCGCCACATCCGCGCCGCCGATCACGTGGCAGGCAATGCCTGCGGCCTCCAATGCGTCGGCAAGGCTGCGGTCGGGGACCTGACCGGCGCACAGCACGATATCTTCTGCTTCTATTAAGGTGGGGTTTTCTCGTGCCTCGCCAAAGCTGACATGCAGGCCATGTTCATCGATGCGTTCGTAATTCACACCGCCGACGAACGCGACGTCCTTCATCTTCAGGGCCGCGCGATGAATCCAGCCGGTCGTCTTGCCCAAGCGCCGCCCGTGCTTTTCCTTCTTGCGCTGCAGCAGCGTAACCGCCCGCGCCGGAGCATCGGGTTGCGGGCCTTCTGGCGCCAGACCGCCGCGATGCTCGGCCGGGTCGCTCACGCCCCATTCGGTCATCCATTCCGGCAAGTGTTCGGTTGGGCTGTTGCCCTCGTGGACGAGATATTCCGAAACATCGAACCCGATTCCGCCCGCGCCGATCACGGCCACGGATTTGCCCGGTGTCGCGGATTTGGTCAGCACGTCGACATAAGAATGAACGTTGTCGCTGTCCTGGCCCGGGATCTGCGGATCGCGTGGCAGAACACCCGTCGCAACGATCACTTCGTCAAAATCCTTGAGCACGTCTACGGTCGCCTCGGTCTGCAGCCGGACATTGATCTGGTGATACGCCAGCATGTTGCGGTACCAATCGACAAGGCCCCAGAACTCCTCCTTGCCGGGCACCTGCTTGGCGAGGTTGAGCTGACCGCCAATCTCGGCGGCGCGGTCGATCAG
>JBCBAV010000028.1:0-32441 GCA_038532285.1 Pseudomonadota bacterium
TTGCGAGGCGTTTTGATGAAAATGGGCAGTGTTTTGTACAAAACGCGGGCGCCTCATCGGGCCCTTTTCGGGCCTCTTCGGGGGTTTTGATGAAAACGGCGGTCGTTTTGTACAAAACGCGCCCCGTGGGGTGGTTCATCAGTCGTTAAGGAATGGCGCGCGTTAACGTTTGCCGGGCGGCGTTTATTCTGCCTTAAGACTTCAGCGCGTCGATCCAGCCCAGACCGTCTTCGGTCACGTCGCCCGGTGTGTATTCGGCGCTGATCCAGCCGTCGTAGCGCGTGGCGGTAATCTCGGTGAAGAGACCGGCGAAATCCACGTCGCCGGTGCCGGGGGCCGTGCGGTTCGGGGCGTCGCCCAGCTGGATGTGGCGGATGAGAGGCCGGACGGCCTTGAAGACGGCCACCGCGTCGCCGGTGATCATCTGGGCATGAAAGCTGTCATATTGCAGGCCGAGGTTGGGCGCGTCGACAGCCGCGATGATGTCGGCGGCCAGATCGTAGTCATTGAGAAAGTAGCCCGGCATCGAGGTCGGGTTGAGCGGTTCGATCGTCAGCGTCAGCCCGTCGGGCAGGCCCGCGCAGGCGCGTTTGAGGTTGTCGATCATCATCGTGCGGGCGTCGGGGCCTGTGGCCTCACCACTCATCACGTGGATCATGGGGGCGCCCAGCGCCTGGGCGTAGCGGACAGAGCGGCGGATGTCATAGTCGAACCGGCCCGCGCTGCCCGGCACAGCAGCAAAGCCGCGGTCGCCGCCGGTGTAATTCGGCCCCGGCGCGTTGAGCAGCAGGAACTGCAGGTCGTGCCGGGTGAGGGCCGCCTGAATTTCCGGAACGGGCACGTCGTAGGGTTGCAGCACCTCCACGGCCTTGAACCCCGCCGTGGCGGCGGCCTCGAACCGGTCGAAGAAGGGAAGTTCGGCCCAGAGGTGGGTCAGGTTAGCGGCAAGCTTGAACATGGGCGCAGGTTTAGCTGTCGCGCGCAGCGTGGGCCATGGGGAAAGTGCGCGGGGGCGGCCATTTGCCGATTTCTGGCGTGCGGTATGGATGGAGGGCGCGAGGGGCGCTGTACCTGGCGTGCGGCTTCGGGTGGAGGGCGCGAGGGGCGCTGCCCCTCACACTCCCCGAGGTATTTTTGGCCAGAAGAAGATGATGGGGTGGCGTCGGCGGTCGGGGGTGGTGCGTGCGGGAAACGTTTTTGGGTCGCGGGGTGCTGTTGGCCGCGCGGTATGCGGCGTGGCGATTGCGGGCAAGGGTTCTGCCGGGGGGCGGGTCAGACGTCGAGGTCGGCGGAGGGGATGATCGGGAAGAAGTCGCCGCCGGACCACACGCCGAACCAGTCGTCGTGGTGGGTGCCGAGGTCGACGAGGCGGTAAAAGCTTTTGCGGTCGATCAGCGCCTCGAGATCGGCGCGGATCAGGACGTAGGGTGACGGCTCGCCGGTGTCGGGATCGCGGGCGACGCGGATCGGGTGGTCGGGGCCTGCGGTGGCGGTGTCGTCCACGTGGGTGGTGAAGGTCAGCGTCTGTGCCTGCCCGTCGCCCGACGGCTCGAAGTCGATGGCCACGAAGGGCGCGTCGTCGACGGTGATTCCGACTTTTTCCACCGGCGTGACGAGGAAGTACTTGCCGTTTTCGCGTTTGAGGATCGAGGAGAACAGTTTGACCAGGCCGGGGCGGCCGATGGGCGTGCCTTCGTAGAACCATGTGCCGTCGCGGGCGATGCGCATGTCGAGATCGCCGCAGAACGGGGGATTCCACAGGTGAACGGGCGGCAGACCGCGTGTTTTTGTGGCAGTGATCGAGGCCATCAGGCTTTCTGCGTTGGGTGTCACGGTTTTTTGTGCGCTCATCTCTTTTGCCATTCCCCTGTCGCGCCATAGGTTATTAGGTGATCTATATACGTTTCAGAAAAGAGAAGTCATGGCCGACCCCGAGGATCTTGTCACCGATATCGAAGCCCTGGGCGCCAAGCTGGCCGAGGCCAAGACATCCATCACCAACCGGTTCATCGGGCAGGAGCGCGTGGTCGAGCTGACCCTGACGGCGATGCTGTGCGGCGGGCACGGCCTGTTGATCGGCCTGCCGGGGCTGGGCAAGACGCGGCTGGTGGAGACGCTGTCGACGGTGATGGGGCTGCATGGCAACCGTATCCAGTTTACGCCGGACCTGATGCCGGCGGATATTCTGGGGTCCGAGGTTCTGGACACCGCAGAGGATGGCAGCCGGTCGTTCCGGTTTCTGCAGGGGCCGATTTTCTGTCAGCTGCTGATGGCCGACGAGATCAACCGCGCAAGCCCGCGGACGCAGTCGGCGCTGTTGCAGGCGATGCAGGAAAAGACGGTGACCGTGGCCGGGCAGGATCGGCCGCTGGGCGTGCCGTTTCACGTGCTGGCGACGCAGAACCCGATTGAGCAGGAGGGGACCTATCCGCTGCCCGAGGCGCAGCTGGACCGGTTTCTTGTGCAGATTGACGTGGAATATCCCGACCGCGCGACCGAGCGGGACATCCTGCTGGCCACCACAGGGACAGAGGATGCGCAATCGGTGCAGGTGTTCGAGGCGCAGGAGCTAATGGATGCGCAGGTGCTGCTGCGGCGGATGCCGGTGGGCGAGAGTGTGGTCGAGATGATCCTTGACCTCGTGCGCGCGTTCCGGCCCGGAGAGGCGGACGCGTCCGACAAGGTGCGCGAGACGGTGGCCTGGGGCCCCGGCCCGCGGGCCGCGCAGGCGCTGATGCTGGCGGTACGGGCGCGGGCGCTGCTGACGGGCCGGTTGGTGCCGTCGGCCGAGGATGTGATCGACATGGCGCGCCCGGTGCTGAGCCATCGGATGGCGCTGAACTTTGCCGCGCGGGCGCGGGGTGACAGCCTGACCGACCTGATCATGGAGACCGCCGAGGGCCTGAGCCGCAAGGACGTGGCCGCGTGACATCCCCCGCCGCCCTGCGACACCGCGCCGAGGAACAGGCCGC
Source organism: Pseudomonadota bacterium (assembly GCA_038532285.1). Lineage (GTDB taxonomy): Bacteria > Pseudomonadota > Alphaproteobacteria > Rhodobacterales > Rhodobacteraceae > Tateyamaria. Next base: position 2,973 of record JBCBAV010000028.1, read on the forward strand.
GGCGCTGCCGCCGCTGCTGGCGCGGGCGGAGCATCTGGCGGGTGCGGTTCTGCTGGGCGACCACGGGCGGCGGCGCGCGGGGCTGGGCGATGATTTCTGGCAGTACCGCCCGGCGCAGCTGGGCGACAGCCGCCGCATGATCGACCACCGCCGCAGCGCCATGGGCGACGTGCAGTTCGTGCGCGAGCGCGAGTGGCAGATTGCGCAATCGGTGATGCTGTGGGTGGATCAGGGGGCGGCGATGCGCTTTGCCTCGGCCCCGGCTTTGCCGACCAAGATCGAGCGCGCGCGGATGCTGGCGCTGGCCACCGCGATTCTGCTGGTGCGCGGCGGAGAGCGTGTGGGCCTGACCGGCACCACCCTGCCGCCAAGGCGTGGCAATGCGCAGATCCTGCGGCTGGCCGAGATGTTTTCCGAAGATGCCGAGGACGACTATGCCCCGCCCGAGCATCGGGCGATGATCCCGCATGCGCGGGCGGTGTTCGTGTCGGATTTCATGGGCGACATTGCGGATGTGAAACTGGCGCTGACCAAGGCCGCGGATCGCGGGGTGCGCGGCGTGCTGCTGCACGTGCTGGACCCGGCGGAGGAAGCGTTTCCGTTCCGCGGGCGCACGATCTTTGAAAGCGTCGGCGGCACGTTGGAGCATGAGACGCTGAAGGCGTCGGAGTTGAAGGACCGGTATCTGGCGCGGTTGGCGGCGCGCAAGGACGAGTTGCGTTCCTTGTGCTCCGTGGCGGGCTGGCAGTACGGCCTGCACCATACGGATGCGTCAGCGCAGGCGGGATTGCTGTGGTTGTGGCGGGCGCTGGATGGGGGGACGGCATGACCGTATTTGGCCCCATCGGATTTGCGGCGCCGTGGTTGCTGGTGGCGCTGGCGGCGTTGCCGATCCTGTGGCTGATCCTGCGTGCGGTGCCGCCTGCGCCGATCCGGCAGCGGTTCCCCGGTGTGGCGCTTCTGCTAGGTCTCGCGGATGACGAGACGGTCACGGACCGCACACCGTGGTGGCTGCTCTTGCTGCGGATGCTGGCGGTGGCGGCGATGATCGTGGGGCTGGCCGGGCCGATCCTGAACCCCGACGATCCGGACGCTGCGGGCGATGGCCCGCTGCTGGTGGTGTTTGACGGCACATGGGCGGGTGCCACCCGCTGGCCCGAAAAGATGGAGGCCGCCGAGGCCGAGCTGCGCCGCGCGGGGGCTGCGGGCCGCGAGGTGGCGCTGTTGCATCTGGCGGACCCGGAGCAGGCGACGTTTCAGGCGGGCAATACCGCCGTGACCCGGCTGGCCGGGCTGGCGCCGCGCCCGTGGCAGCCGATGACAGCCGAAGGGCTGGAAGAGGTTTTGCCCCAGGGGGATTTTGACACCGTGTGGTTCAGCGACGGGCTGGACTACCCCACCCGCGGTGACGTGCTGGCCGCCTTGCAGGCGCGCGGTGCCGTGCGGGTGACGCAGAGCGCAGAGAGGGTGCTGGCGCTGGCCCCTGCCACTTATGAGGACGGCGCGGTGCAGCTGCGCGTGCAGCGCGCGGCCCCGGGGCCGGAGGCGACCGTGAACATCCTCGCGCAGGGGCGTGATCCTGCGGGCAATGCCGCCGTTCTCGCCTCGGCCAACGCAGTCTTTGACGAGGGCGCGGTCGAGGCCACCACGGCCCTGTCCCTGCCGTCGGAGTTGCGCGCGCGGATCACGCGGTTCGAGGCTCAGAACACCCGATCCGCCGGGGCGGTCACGCTGGTCGATGACAGCCTGCGCCGCCGCGAGATCGCGCTGATTGCAGGCACCGAGCGGCGCGAGGGGCTCGATCTGCTGTCGCCGCTGCACTACCTCGAGCGCGCGCTTGCGCCCAATGCCGACCTGCTGACCGGCGCGCTGAGCGACGTGTTGCCCGCCAACCCGGACGTGATCGTACTGGCCGATGTGGCGACCCTGTCGCAGGCCGAAGCCGAAGGGATCACCGACTGGGCCGAGAACGGCGGGATGCTGGTCCGCTTTGCCGGGCCGCGGGTCGCGGGCAGCGACATCAGCCGCATCGACGAAGATCCGCTGATGCCGGTGCGCCTGCGCTCGGGTGGCCGGTCGGTCGGCGGCGCGATGAGCTGGGGCGAGCCCAAGACGCTGGCCCCGTTCCGCGAAAGCTCGCCCTTCTTTGGCCTCGACATCCCCGACGACGTGGTGATCACCGCGCAGGTCATGGCGCAGCCCGATCCGACGCTGGCCGCCCGCGTGGTGGCCGAGCTGAGCGACGGCACCCCGCTGGTCACCCGCAAGCCGCTGGATCAGGGGCAGGTGGTGCTGTTCCACGTGACCGCGAATGCCGAATGGTCGACCCTGCCGCTGTCGGGTCTGTTCGTGCAGATGCTGGAACGGTTGGCAATTTCGTCGACCGCCGCGCGCCCGGCGGCCGAGGACCTCGAAGGCACGGTGTGGACGCCGCAGGTGGTGATGAACGGGTTTGGCACGCTGGCCGATGCCGGGGCCCTGCCCGGCGTGGCCGGGCCTGATCTGGTCAGCGCGCCCGCCGGTCCCGACCTGCTGCCCGGTGTCTATGCCGCCGAGGACCGCGCGCTGGCGCGCAACGTGCTGACCGCCGAGGACACGTTGACCCCCGCCACATGGCCCGGCTCCGTCCCCGTCAGTGGGCTGACGGCGCTGCCGCCGCAACCTCTGGGCGGGCTGCTCTTGGCGCTGGCGCTGGCGCTGCTGGTGGCGGATGTGATCGCCTCGCTGGCGCTGTCGGGCCGGTTGACCGGGGGTCTGCGCGGCAGCCGCACGGCTGCGGTGCTCTTGGCGCTGGCCCTTGCCGGTCCGGCCGAAGAGGCCATCGCCGATGAGGCCGCGATTGCCGCCACTGCCGAGATGGTGCTGGCCCACGTGATCACCGGCGACAGCAATGTAGACGACATTGCCTCCGCCGGCCTGCGGGGGCTGTCGGACACGCTGTTTTTTCGCACCTCGGTCGAACCCGCAGAGCCCGTGGCCGTGAACCTCGAAACCGATGAGCTGGCGTTCTACCCGATCCTCTACTGGCCCGTGACCCCGGATCAGCCGCGCCCCTCGCGCGAGGCCTATGCCAAGCTGAACGAATACATGCGCTCGGGCGGGATGATCCTGTTTGACACGCGCGACGGCGATGTGGCGGGCTTTGGCGCAGGCACGCCCAATGGCCGCAAGTTGCAGGACCTGGCCGCGTCGCTGGATGTGCCCGCGCTGGAGCCGCTGCCGCGGGACCACGTGCTGACCCGCACCTTCTACCTGCTGCAGGATTTCCCGGGCCGCCACATCGGTGGCGAGGTCTGGGTCGAGGCAGCGCCCCCCGGGGCCGAGCAGATCGAAGGCATGCCGTTTCGCAACCTCAATGACGGGGTGACCCCGGTGCTGATCGGCGGCAATGACTGGGCCGCAGCCTGGGCTGTGAATGCCAACGGTCAGCCACTGTTGCCTGTGGGCCGCGGGTTCAACGGCGAACGGCAGCGCGAGCTGGCCTACCGCTTTGGCGTGAACCTGATCATGCACGTGCTGACCGGCAATTACAAAAGCGATCAGGTCCATGTGCCTGCGTTGCTGGATCGGTTGGGCCAATGACCGGGACGGTGGTGTTTGATCCCCTGCTGCCCTGGGCCGTGCTGGCCGTGCTGGCAGTGGTTGTGGCCGCGGGCGTGGCGCTGGCGCTGATCCGTGGCTTGCGCGGTTGGCCGCTGCGCGGTCTGGCGGGCCTCGTCGTGCTGGGCGCACTCACCGGCCCGGCGTTTCAGCAAGAGGACCGCGCCCCGCTCACGGATATCGTGATCCTCGCCGAGGATCAGAGCGCGAGCGCGCGCCTGTCCGACCGTGCGACGCAGACGTCGGAGGCCGCCAATGCGCTCGCCGCCACGCTCACCGCCCGCGACGGGGCCGAGCTGCGCCGCATCACTGTCCCGGATGGCGAAGAAGACGCCGGCACGCGTCTGATGAGCGCGCTGTCCGAGGTATTGGCCGAAGAGCCGCGTGCGCGCATCGCGGGCATCATCGCCATCACCGACGGCCAGATCCACGACGCCGACCTGCCCGTGCCCCTGCCCGCCCCGCTGCACGTGCTGCTGACGGGCCGTGAGACCGACTGGGACCGCCGGTTGATCGTCAAGAACGCCCCCGCCTTTGCCATCATCGACGAAAGCGTGACCCTGACCCTGCGGATCGAGGACACGGGGGCTGCCCCTGCGGGTGCGGACACCGCGCCGCTCGATATCTCCGTCGACGGGGCCGACCCGCAGCGGTTCAACGTGCGCATCGGTCAGGACGTGGAGCTGCCCATCACCCTGCCCCATGGCGGTATGAACGTGATCCAGTTCACCGTGCCCACGGCAGACGGCGAGTTGACCGACCGCAACAACACCGCCGTGATCCAGATGAACGGCATCCGCGACCGCCTGCGCGTGCTCTTGGTGTCAGGCGAGCCGCATGCAGGCGGGCGCACCTGGCGCAACCTGCTGAAATCCGACAGCTCGGTCGATCTGGTGCATTTCACCATCCTGCGCCCCCCGGAAAAGCAGGACGGCGTCCCGGTTAGCGAGCTGAGCCTGATCGCCTTTCCCACGCGCGAGCTGTTCCTCGAAAAAGTCGACGATTTCGACCTGATCATCTTTGACCGCTACAAGCGCCGCGGCATCCTGCCTGCGCTTTATATCGACAATATCGCCCGCTACGTGCGCGATGGCGGTGCCGTGCTGGTTGCCGCGGGCCCGGATTTCGCCAGTGCCGACAGCATCTACCGCTCGCCCTTGGGCGACGTGCTGCCAGCCGAGCCGTCCGCGCGGGTGCTCGAAGAAGCCTACCGACCGGACGTGACAGAGCTTGGCACGCGCCACCCCGTCACCTCGGCCCTGCCCGGTGCGGGCGATTGGGGCCGGTGGCTGCGCCAGATCGACGTGGATCTGGCACCGGGGCGCGGTCAGGTGGTGATGGAGGGCGTCGAGGGCCGCCCGCTGCTGATCCTTGACCGGGTGGACGAGGGGCGCGTGGCGCTGCTGGCGTCGGACCACGCGTGGCTGTGGAACCGCGGCTATGAGGGCGGCGGGCCGCAGCTCGAGTTGCTGCGCCGCCTCGCGCACTGGATGATGAAAGAACCCGAACTGGAAGAGGAAACCCTGACCGCCGTGGCCACGGGCCAAGAGATGCGGATCATCCGCCGGACCCTGTCGGAAACCGTGCCGCCGGTCACCGTGACCGCCCCCGACGGCACGCAGACCGAACTGCCACTGGTCGAGGCTGGCCCCGGCCAGTTCGAAGCGCTCTACGACGGGCCTGAAATCGGCCTCTACCGGTTGGAAAACGGGCTGCAAACCGCGGTGATCGGCCTTGGCCCCGCAGCACCCAAGGAGTTCGAGGCCACCATCGCATCCGGTGACGTGATGGCAGAGCGCGTGGCCGCCACCCGCGGCGGGATCCTGCGGCTCGAAGACGGTCTGCCCCGCATCCGCAACGTCCGCGAGGGCCGCCCCGCCGCCGGCCGCGGCTGGATCGGCCTGACCCCGCGCGGCGCCTACGAAACGGTGGACGTGCGCCAGTCGGCCCTGCTGCCGCCGTGGCTGGTCCTGCTGCTGGCCGCAACCCTGATCACCGGCGCATGGCTGCGCGAAGGCCGCCGCTGATCGCACCAGACCGCCTTCGGTGCCGCCCGCCCTGCCAATCCGTATATGCCCCGCACGGACGTAGCGTGTTTGCCGCGCACCGCCCAATGAGAGCCGCATCCATCGCGGCACCCAAGGCACCCATCCCGGCGACCTGGCGCGCGGCGCACCCGGGCAGCCCGCCTGCATCTGTCCCCGGCCCACACCCGGCCATCCGTCTTGACACGCGCAGACACCGCGCAACATTCGACTCGATTTGCCGTCCGCATCGTCCCCGTCAATCCGTGATCCGCCGCCAATAGCCGAACCGCAGGCCTCTCTCTTGCCGACACGCCAGCGCGACCGCCATCTGGCCCTCCTGCGCAGAAAGACCGACCAACCGCCCGGCCAAGCGACCACCCGATCCCGTGCTGGCGCAACCATCGGACACCCGGCCCCTTCTCTGTTTCAAAAAAATCCTCCCCGAAGGGCCGGTCTGCCACCCGCAGTCCCCCGATGCCATGCACGGACCCTACCGCATCTGCACGGTGACCCGCGCCGACTGCCCCGCAGCATCAATCACCGCGATGTCCGAAAATCCCGGCCCCAGCGTCTCCAGCGCGATGTGCCGCGCGCGGTGGTGCACCGCCACGGGGGCGCCGTTCAGCAGGACGGTCAGCGGCAACTGCCCGCCGCGCACCTTCAGGGTGGTGCCCGCCCCGGTCAGCACCGCGCCATGCGGCGGAAACAGCAGGTCCGGCCCGCGCGGGCGCAGCGCGCCAAAGCGTTGCAGGCGCGCGGGCAGCGCCGACCGGCTGACCGTCAACGTGTCGGGTGGCGGCGGCGGCAGGGGGGCGTAGCTGTCTCCCAGCCTGCCGAACAGCTCAAAAAGCAGCGGTGCCGCGTGATCCCCGCCAAAGGCCCCCGGCACCGGCGTGCCATCGGGGCGGCCCATCCACACGCCCACCACATGCCGCCCGTCATAGCCCAGCGCCCAGGCGTCGCGGTGGCCGTAGGACGTGCCGGTCTTGTAGGCGAGCCCGGCGCGTGCGCCGGGGGGCGGGGGGATATCCGACAGGATATCGCCCACCTGCCATGCCGCGCGGGAGGCCAGCAGCGGTGCGCCGGGGGCGACATCCGGGCCCACCACGTGCAGAGGCCGCGCGCGACCGCCCTGGGCCAGTCCGGCATAAAGCTGCGTCAGCCGCGCCAGATCGGTGCCAACGCCGCCCAGGGCTACGGCAAGGCCGGGCGGGCCGGGCAGATCGACCCGCGTGCCAAAGCGGCGCAGGGACGCCACAAGCCGGTCGGGGCCCAGCGCGTCGGTCAGCGCCACCACTGGCACGTTTAGCGACAGGCGCAGCGCGTCGCGCGCGGCGATGTCGCCGCGGAACGCGCCGTCAAAGTTCTGCGGGGCGTAGCGGCCAAACTGCGTTGGCACATCGGGTAGTATGGTTTCGGGATGCGCCAACCCGCGGTCGAAGGCAAGCGCGTAGACCAGCGGTTTCAGTGTCGAGCCGGGCGAGCGCGTGGCGCGTGCCATGTCGACAAAGCCAAGCGTGCCAAAGGCGTCGGAATAGTGCGGCGCGCCCAGACGGGCGCGGATGGCGCCGGTGTGATGGTCGGCGACGATAACCGCGACCGACACTCCTTGGCCCATGGCAGCCGCGTGGGTGCGGGCCAGCGCCGTAACCTGTGCCTGCAGCGCGGGAACCAGCGTCGTGTCGAAGCGGCGCTGCAACGGTGCCTGCCGCCGCAGCAGGTCGGCGAGATGCGGGGCCAGTTGCGACAGGGGGCGCATGGCGCGTGGCACCGGGGCGGCGCTGGCCGGTTGACCAAGGCGCGCCAGCACGCGGTCACGGGCGGAGCGGGCGGCGGCGGGGTGACGGTCGGGGCGGCGGGCTTCGGGCGCTTGCGGCAGAGCGACGAGCAGGGCCGCCTCGGGCAGGGTCAGGCGGCGGGGTTCCTTGCCGAACCACGTCAGGGCCGCGCTGCGCACCCCTTCGATCCGGCCGCCATAGGGCGCGTGCTGCAGGTAAAGCTGCAGGATCGCGCGTTTGCTCAGCCGCCGCTCCAGCGCCCAGGCCACGCGCATCTGCCGCCATTTGCCGCGCAGTGTCCCGGTGGGGCCGTTTTCCAAGAGCCGCGCCACCTGCATGGTCAGCGTGGAGCCGCCCGAGATCACCTTGCCGTGCCACAGCGCCTGCCCGGCAGCGCGGCCCATGGCCAGAGGGTCTACGCCGTTGTGGCGCCAGAACCGCTTGTCCTCGTAGGCGAGCAGCATGTCCACGAAATCACGATCGACCTGATCCACCGCCACGGCAAGCCGCAGACGCCCATCCTCGACGTCAAAGGCGCGCATCAGGGTGCCATCGGCCCCGCGCATTTCGACCGACACTTCGGCCAGCACCGGGGGCAGGTCGGTCGCCGTCACCCACGCGTCCCAGCGGTCATGCGCCCAGGCTGCACCGAAGAGCGCTGCAGCCAGCGCGATGAGGGCGTGGTGGACCCTCACTGGGTCACCGTGACGCGGCCCGCGTCGGTGATGGCGCGGTATTCGGGGCGGTACATGTCGTGCACAAGGGCGGCGGGGTGGTGAAAATCACCCGGGCTGACCGCGCGGGCGATGTAGGCGAGGCGGAAGCTGTCATCGCTGCGGTGATCCACGGCGGCGAGGAACCGGTCGGTGCGGAACTCGGCGTGCTGGGCGCTCGCTGGTTTCAGCCAGTCGAGCGCGCGCACGTCGCCCGCGCGCAGCAGGTTGGGGTTGTCAATCTCGAGCCCTGCGGGCAGCGGATCATCCACCATCAGCCGCGCGCCGACCGCCTCAAACGGCGTGACCTCGAGCACGATCACCCGGCGTTCGCCGATGCTCCACGGGCCGTCAGCCAGATTGCCGTCGAGGTCATAGGCCCGCCGGGTCAGCGCGTAGCCGTAACCCGTCGCTTCTGGCAGCACTTGCGGAATGCCGTAGATCGTCAGCGTCACCTCCTGATCCGTTGCAGAGGTGTTTTGCAGCGCGGCACTGGCCTGTCCCGCTGCGTGCGACGTAGCCACGGGACCGGTGACCGCTGCGCCGTTCAGGGTGAAATCGGACGCGGTGCCGGGCTGGGACATCGCACTTGCGGCTATGACCACTTGCACGGCCTCTTGGGTCGACAGCGTGCGGCCCGGTGTGCTGATCAGCGCGGAAAGCTGCGCGCGGTCAATGCGCGCGCTGCCTGAAACCGTGCCGAGGTGCAAGAGCCCGGCAGCATCGCGCAGGGCGGTGCCGTAATCGGCGCGCCAGAGCGGGCCGGTGGGACGTGTGCCCAGCGCGAGGTCCATGGCGTGGGAGAACATGGCGTCGGCGCGGCTTTGCTCGCCGTATTGCGCCAGTGCCGCGCCCAGTTGTGCGCGGGCCAGCGGAGTGGCAAAGGCCGTGGCCTTCGCATCCGCGTAGTATCGCAGATCGCCGATCTGCGCAGCGCCTGCGCGGGACAGGACGAGCAGGGCGTAGGCCAGCGCCTCGCCACCGTTGTCGAAATCAGGGGCGTAGTTCACGCGGTTGCGCAGGTTGTCGAGGGCGAGGGTCATGGCAGTATCCGGTACCGTATGGCCATCGGCCTGTGCCTGAGACAAGAAGTCGGTGACATAGGCGTCGAGCCAGAAATCCCCGCCGCCCGCGCCCCAGAGGCCAAAGCTGCCGCTGCTGGACTGGCGAGTCAGAATCTGGCGGATCGCGCTGTCGATGCGTTGGTCCAGATCGGTGAGGCCTGCGCCTTGGGCGAGGTCAGCCACATTCAGCAGTGGCAGCGCCGCAGAAGTGATTTGTTCCGTGCATCCATAGGGATAGCGGTCAAGTTGGCGCAAGAGGCCCGGCACGTCAAACCGGCTGAGCGGGCCTGCGGAGACGGTCGCCGACGCACCCGCACGCAACCCGGCAAAGACGTTGTCGTCGAGCGTCAGGGTCTGGCCTGCGGCCAGTGTCAGACGGCGGGTGGTGGCCGTGGCGGGATCGTTGGCGCGGGTGCCGATGGTCAGTGACTTGGTCAGTACGATGCCGTCTGGCGTGGTCAGGGAGGCAGTGATCTGGTGGTCGCCGAGGACGTCGGCGGTTAGGGGCAGGGACACGCGGGTGGTGCCTTTGTCCGTCAGCGTGATGGTCGCGGGGGCCGCGCCGAGGGTGACGCCGCGGGCGGTGACGGACAGGGGCATCGTGCCCGAAGCACCTGCGGCGTGGACGAATTCCAGTTGCAGGCGGCTGGTGTCGCCCGGCGCCATGAAGCGCGGCAGGGCGGCGCTGATCACCACGGGATCACGGGCGATGATATCGGTGCTGGTATTGCCCACGCCACCCTCGGTCCACGCCACGGCCATCAGGCGGATCGTTCCGTTGAAATCGGGGCGCGGGATAGGGATCGTGGCGGTGCCGTTGGCGTCGAGCGTCACGGCGCCGGAGAAAGCGGCCATGACCGCTTCGGTCGGCGGTGGGCCTTGCCGCGTCATGCCGGTGCCCGCATCGCCGCCAGAGCGGATGGCGCCGAGGGTGCCGCTTTGCGTGTCGATGAGGCGGCCATAGAGGTCGCGCAATTCGACGCCGAGGCGGCGTTGGCCGAAGTAGTGGGCGCTGGGGTCGGGGGCGTCGAAGCCGGTGACGTTCAGGATGCCCAGGTCGACCGCGGCGAGGGAAACGTAGCCGGGGCTGCCTGCGAGGCCGTCCACTGTGACGGTGACGTCCGTGACGCCGTCCTGCCCCGGGACGGTTTCTGGCGCGTCGAGGGTCACGCGCAGCGCTTTTTTGCCGGGATCAACGGCGGCGTGCGCGATGCCCAGCGCGCGGGCGGGACCAAAGCTGTCGGGCACCGCGCCGCGCAGGACCGATGCGGTGACATAGGCGCCTGTGCCCCAGCCGTCGGTGACGGTGAGGGCGAGTGTGTTGTCGCCTTGGGTCACCGGGACCGAGCGGCGTTCGATGACGCCCGAGCCGAGGACCGAGACCAGCGCCGTGCCGTCATAGGGCGCGTCGAGGCGGAGCATGGCCACGTCGCCGGGCGCATAGGCGGCGCGGTCGAGAGACAGCGGCAGCAGGTCGGGCGTGTCGGTGCCGTCGGCGGCGCTGTACCAGCCCGCGTTGAAGCCGAAGGAGCTGGATGTGTAGCGGCCGTTTGTGCGTTCGACGACGATTTCGTATTGGCCCCAGTCGGTGGGGGTCGAGACGGTTGTGGGGGTCTTTGACAGGGTCGCCTCGCCCGCAGCGATACGGGTACGTTTGGTGATCGGTTCCCATTCCCAATTGCCGTAGAGCTGGTACCACTGGTAGCGGGTTTCGACCCGGTTGATGGTCCAGCGGACGGGCATGGGGTCGGTCGCGATCAGGTCAAAGCGGGCCTCGGCGCCTTCGGGCAAGGTATCGTCGAACGCCGGCTTTATGCCGATCAGGGCGGATTGCGCGGCGACGGGGCGGGTTATGCTGCGTTCAACTGGGCGGCTCGCGCCGTCGGAGACGCGGGCGGTGATCGTGGCGTCGAGCAGGATGTCGTCCGCGTCGATCTCGGGCCAGTCGAGGGTCAGGGACCCGCTTCCATCCGCATCCGTAGGTCCGCCCGAGAGGAAGGACTGCCTTGGGGCAAAATCGGTTTCGTGGCGGCCAAAGCGGTAGCCGGGGTAGGCCGCGATGCTGTCGCGGCGGGTGAGGCGTAACTCGCCTTCGATCGGCAGGTCCGCACCGGGCGCGCCAAAGAGGTAGTCGGCCTGCACGCGGACTGCCGATGCGGCGTTGGGGGAAAGTGTGTCCTCCGGGATGTCGAGGGTGACGTCGATGCGTTCGGGAACGAAGTCTTCGACCAGCACGGTGTCACTGGCCAGTGGCGGAGCGTCGAGGTCGCCCCGCAGGTCGATGCGCCAGGTGCCACGCGGGACGTTTGCGCCCAAGGGCAGGGCGATGACGTGACCGCCGGCGCCCGCGCCGGGGCTGAGCTGGCGGCTGTATTCCACGCCGTCGGGGCGGTAGAGGATCGCGGTCAGCGGCAGGGCCGGGACCGCCGCCGCTTGCGGATCACGCGCGAGGGCGGTGACATGCACCGTGGCCCCGGGACGGTAGGCGCCGCGGTCGGTGGTCAGGAACACGTCAATGGGCGGCGCGGGTGGTCTGCCTTCGACCCCGCGGTCGGACAGGTCAAAGGCGGGATCGGTCAGCGGCAGGAACACGAAGTCGTCGCCGGTTGCCACCTGCAGCATCGCGGGGCGCGCGCCGCCACGGCCCCGGGTCAAACCGGGGGCGAAGCTGGCGAAACCATCCGCGTCCGTTTGGACAGCGCCCAGCACGGCATTGGCGCGCGAGATCAGGGTGACCTCGGCCCCCGCAACGGCACCCGCATCGGTCAGCGCGCGCACGGCGGCGGTCAGGCCGTCGGTGCCCTGCCACGTGGTCACGCCCAAATCGGACAGGACGAACCATTGCGTCGCAGAGGCTTGATCATAAGGGTCGCTGCCCGGCACGCGGGCCGAGAGCACGTAGATGCCCGGCCCCTGCCCCGCGAGTGCGTCGGTGAGCGGCAGGCGGGTGCGCGCCTCCACGTTCAGGGGGCCGCTGACGATGCCGGTGCCGCGCCAGACCTCTTGGCCGATGTCGCTGTCGAACTGTTCCTCCTGCCATTGCGACAGGGGGCGGCCAAAGAGATCGTCGCGCAGGGCGCGGACGATGTTGCGGTCGCTGACGCGGGACAGGCGCAGGTCGATCTCGGTCAGGTTCACCGTTTCCACCGGCAAGGCCACGTCGCCGCCACGACCCAGCACATAGGCCCGGCCTAGAAAGCGCACGACAGGGGCGCGGTCGCGGACATAGAGCGATAAGGTCACGTCCTTGGCCAGTGCCTCGCCATTGGCGGCGGGCAGCCCGGAGCGGAAGGTGACCTGATAGCGTTGTCCGTGGCGCGCGCCGTCGAGGCAGAGCTGGCGGTCGTCGACTTGCGCCACGAGGGCGGCATCGCTGCGCACGTAGGGGTCATAGTCGAGGCCCGCCTGCACAAGGTCTTCGGAGAAGGTGGCGCAGATGCGCGGTGCTTCGCTTTGGTTGTCGACGCTGTGGTCGGTGATGCGGAAGCCGTATTTGCCGATGGCGGTGTCTAGCAGCGCGTCAGTGCTGTCGCGGGGCTGGATGCTTTGCGCCAGCCGCAGGGGGGCGATCATGTCGCGGCCGCGGCCATTGCGTTCGTAGGCCCGGGCCAGTGCGGTGAGTGCCGTGACCTGACCGCCGGGTGTCTCGGCCCGCAGAATGCCGTTGAGCGCGGCGGGCACGGCTTGGGCGCGGGCGGTGCGGCGGTTGCGGGCGGGCACGCTATCGGGCAGGCGCAGCGCATCGTCGGCATAGCGCACCCACAGGTCGGGCGCGTCAGTGAGCGCGATGGTCGTGGCAGTCCAGCGCAGTGCCGCCAGCCCGTCGCCCCGGGCCCATGCGGCATCTGCGGCGGCGATCAGATCCTGCGGCGCCTGGTCCGCCACGGGAAAGCGCGCGGGCAGGTCTCGGGCCATGGCAAGGGCCGCATCCCGGTCACTCGCGCCCAGCTCAAGTGCCGCGGCACGGGCCGCCGCCCCATCGCGCAGCGCCTGCGGGATATCCACCCGGCTGGCCGAGATTGCGCCCACGTAAGGTTGCCGGTCATTCACGGCGGATTTGGGAAAACAGGCGTTGGACCGGGTGTTGAACGTGAAGGCCACGCATTGCGGATCGCTGCTGCAGGCGCGCTGGCAGGCGGTCAGCGTGGTGTCAAAGAGATTGGCCCGGTCGGCGCCGAAAAAGTCCACGTCGCGGGACATCACGTAGCGGTGCTGCGGCAGGACATCCTGCGCCAGCGCCGCCGCTGCACACAGGACCGCGCAGAGCGGGGCAAGAAACGAGAACAGGCGCATGGGCGCACCTCCGGCAAATGAGCTTGGGTCAATGCTGTCAGCCTGCCACGACGCCGCGCAAGGGCGCAATGATTTGTGCCGTGATCCCGCCAGCCGTTAAGCCCATGTTCACCAGCGCCATGAAATTATCGCGCATAAGACGAAGAAGGTGGAACCAGGCATGAGCCTTGCAAGCAAGCTGGCCGAGGAAAGGCGGGGCCGGTTGGCGGCTGAGCGGCTGCTTGAACTGAAAGAGGCGGAACTGAGCGCGGCGAACCGCAAGCTGGGGCGCCATGCCGCCGCGCTGCAGGGCGAAATCGTGTCCACACGGGCGCAGTTCGAAACCGTGCGCCACGAGGTCGAGACCGTGCGCACCGAAAACGAACGGGTGCGGTCGGAACTGGGCCAGGCGAACCAGAAGGTCGAAGTGGCCGAACGCCGGTTGTGGCATTCGGTCCAGACCATTTCGGACGGGTTCGCGATCTTTGATTCGAACAACCAGATGGTGGCCGCCAACGAAAGCTACCTGTCGGTGTTCGGTGGCATCGAAGAGATCAAGCCCGGCGTGAACTATGTCACCGTTCTGCAGATCCTGACCGATGAGGGGATCGTCAACACCGGCGATCTTGCCCCCGAGGACTGGCGCAAGATGATGCTGGAACGCTGGATGCAGCCCGAGCCGGAGCCGATGACCATACGGTTGTGGAACGACGCCTATATCCGCCTGGTGGACCGACGCGGGCAGGACGGTGATATCGTGTCACTGGGTCTGAACATCACCGAAACGGTCCGCTACGAGAAGGAACTGAAGGCGGCGCGCGCGGCTGCGGAGGCGGCGAATGAGGCAAAGTCGGCTTTCCTTGCCAATATGAGCCACGAGATCCGCACACCGATGAACGGTGTGGTCGGGATGACCGAACTGCTGGCCGACAGCGGTCTGAACGAGGAACAACAGCTCTACGTCGACACGATCCGCAATTCCGGCGAAGCGCTTCTGGTCATCATCAATGACGTGCTGGATTATTCCAAGATCGAGGCGCAGAAACTGCAGCTGCATCCCGAGCCGCTGGACCTGGAACGCAGCATTCACGAGGTGATCATGCTGTTGCAGCCCACCGCGCGGGACAAGGGGCTGACGCTGCTGCTGGATTACGACCTGTTCCTGCCCACCGGCTATATCGGCGATCCGGGGCGCATTCGGCAGGTGCTGACGAACCTGATGGGCAATGCGGTGAAGTTCACCCAGACCGGTCACGTGACCGTACGGGTGACCGGTGTGCCCGACCCCGACGGCGGAACGGCCCAGGTCACGCTGACCATCGAGGACACCGGGATCGGCATTCCCGAAGACAAGATCGACCACATCTTTGGCGAATTCAACCAGGTCGAGAATGACCGGAACCGGCAATTTGACGGGACCGGTCTGGGGCTGGCGATTTCCGAACGGCTGGTCCGGCTGATGGGCGGTGACATCTGGGTGACCAGCGAGGAAGGGGTGGGATCGTGTTTCGGGTTCCGTATCCCGTTGGACATCCAGCCCGGTCACACCGCGGATGTTCCCGCGGTGCCTGCGGGTTTGCGCCGGGTGCTGATCGTCGACGATCTGTCTGCCAACCGGATGATCCTGCAACGACAGCTGGAACAGCTGGGCCTGGGTGTTGCCGCCTGCGCCAGCGGTGCCGAGGCGTTGGCCCATACCGAACCCGCAGACCTGATCATCACCGATCAGAACATGCCCGGAATGGACGGGCTGGAGCTGTGCCAGGCACTGCGTGATGCGGGCAACGCCGTACCGGTGATCCTGTTTTCCTCCAACTCGACCTTTGCCGCCAACGATCCCAGCGCGCGGCATCTGCACGGGATTGCGCAAAAGCCTGTCACGCGGGCAGAGTTGCTGGCGCAGCTGCAATCGGTCGGGCCCCTTCTTGAACACCAGGCGGCTGCACCGGAGGCGCCGGACGCGGTGCCGCAGGTTGCCGCGGCGCCACGGTTGATGCGGGTGCTGGCGGCAGAGGACAACCGGACCAACCAGCTGGTTTTCTCGAAGATGCTGAAGAATGCGCAGATCGATTTGAAGTTTGCGTGCAATGGGCTCGAGGCAGTGGAGCTGTTCCAGAGCTTTGTGCCCGACATCGTGTTCATGGATATCTCGATGCCGAAGATGGATGGCAAGCAGGCCACCGCCGAGATCCGCGCACTGGAGGCGGAGCACGGAGGGCACGTGCCGATTGTGGCGATGACGGCGCACGCGCTGCAGGGCGATGATGCCGGCATTCTTGCGGCAGGGATCGACGTGTACCTGACCAAACCGCTGCGCAAGGCAGCGATTATCGAGCAGTTGGAAGCCGCTGCGGCGGATGGTATGACACCGGTGATTGAAGAGGTCGCGGCGCAGGCCTGACCGTCGCTTCATCGCCGCGCTGGTGCGCGCTCTTCAGCTTTCAGGGTCGGATGTTCCTGTGCCCCGCGGTCGGAATGATGGGGGTCGCTTCACCCGGTGCTTCATCGCCGCGCTGGTGCGCGCTCTTCAGCTTTCAGGGTCGGATGTTCCTGTGCCCCGCGGTCGGAATGATGGGGGTCGCTTCACCCGGTGCTTCATCGCCGCGCTGGCGCGCGCTCTTCAGCTTTCAGGGTAGGGACGGATGAAGACCGGTTTTTCCGGTGACGAGTGTTCGGGCGAGAAGCGGTAGCCGTCGGTGTCGAAATCGCGGATGGCGTCCGCATCGGTGATGCGGTTTTCGATCACGTAACGCGCCATGGCGCCGCGGGCGCGTTTGGCAAAGAAGCTGACGATTTTGGGTCCCGCGCCCTTGTCCTCCATGAAGGCGGGGGTGATCACATTGAGTTTCAACGCTTTTTCCGGGACGGCGCCGAAGTATTCCTGGCTGGCGCAGTTGATCAGCGTGTCGCTGTCCGTGCCTACGGCGGCGGTGTTCAGCGCCTTGGCAATGTCGGTGCGCCAGTAATCATAGAGCGACTGGCCGCGGCGGGTTTTCAGGCGGCTGCCCATTTCCAGCCGGTAGGGTTGGATCGCGTCGAGCGGGCGCAACAGGCCGTAGAGGCCAGACAGGATGCGCAGGTGATCCTGGGCATAAGTCACAGCACCTTCATCCAGCGTTTCGGCGTCGAGACCCTGGTAGGTGTCGCCGGCAAAGGCGTACATGGCGGGACGCGTCACGTCCGTTTCGGGTGCGTCGGCGAAGGCCTGGAACCGGTGGCGGTTCAGGCGGGCGAGGTCGTCGCTGAGGTCCATCAGGGATTTCAGTTTGCCCAGCGTGAGGTTGCGCGCGGTTTTGGCCAGCCGGATCGCGTCATCCTGCATCGCGGGGGCGGTTGTTGCCACGTTCCGTTCCGTCCAATCCAGCCGTTTGGCCGGGGAGATCACCACCAGCATTTCTCTTGCCCTCCTGCGCTCGTCCGGGTGATCTAGCCCGCTTGGCGCAGCACGTCCAGAAAGGCGGGGCCAAAGCGTTCCGCCTTGCGATCTCCGAGCAGTTTTTCCAGCGCATCGACGCTGGGGGCGTGCAGTTGCGCGACCTTGGCCAGTTGCGCCGCCGAACAGCTGAGCGGTTTTTCGGTGCCGTCGCTGCCGCGGGCCAGATCGGCCTGCACGGCGAGCAGCTGGTCGTAGATCGTGCCCGCCTCTTGCCCGGCGAGGCGGGCGCGTTTTGGGTGCATCTCTTCGACAGCGCCGGTGATCACCTCGAGGAAAAGGCGCCCGTAGGTTTGCAGCTTTTTCGCGCCAATGCCGCTGATCTGGGCCATCTGGTCGAGGGTTTGGGGTTTGACCTCGGCCATCTCGATCAGGGTGCGGTCGGGGAAGACGACGTAGGCGGGTACGCGGGCGGCTTCGGCGAGGGCGCGGCGCTTGGCCTTGAGCGCCGAGAGCAGCGGCGCGTCCTCTTCGGCCACCATCGCCTTGACCGCGGGGCGGCGGGTGGCGGATTTGATCGTGTCGCGGCGCAGGTTGATCGTCGCCTCGCCCTTGAGCAGCGGCAGGGCGTGGTCGGTCATGCGCAGGCCGCCGTGGCGGTCGGGGTCGGGGCGCAGGAGGTCGTGGCCCATCATCTGGCGAAAGATCGCCTGCCATTGCGGGCGCGCGTATTCGCGGCCCACGCCAAAGGTGGGCAGGCTGTCGTGGCTGCGCTGGCGCACCTTTTCGGTGTCGTTGCCCAAGAGCACGTCGATCAGGTGGCCAGTGCCGAACCATTCGCCGGTGCGCAGGGCAGCGGACAGCGCCTTGCGCACGGCGGTGGTGGCGTCGAAGACGTCGGGCGGAGTATCGCAGAGATCGCATTTGCCGCAGGACACCTGCGCTTCGCTGAAATAGCCCAGCAGCGTCTTGCGGCGGCATTCGAGTGCTTCGGCGAGGCCAAGGAGCGCGTTGAGGCGCGCGTGAT
This sequence comes from Pseudomonadota bacterium, assembly GCA_038532285.1. Taxonomy (GTDB): domain Bacteria; phylum Pseudomonadota; class Alphaproteobacteria; order Rhodobacterales; family Rhodobacteraceae; genus Tateyamaria. The sequence goes on from JBCBAV010000028.1 coordinate 20,827, forward strand.
CGGCGGCGCGGCGTTCGGGTGGGGCGAGCCCCTCGTCAATCTGGGAGCGGCGCAGTTTGATGTCGTCGGGGCCGTAGAGCGTGAGCGTTTCAGCGGGGGCGCCGTCGCGGCCCGCGCGACCGATTTCCTGATAGTAGGCCTCGATGCTCTTGGGCAGGTCGGCGTGGGCGACCCAGCGGATGTCGGGTTTGTCGACCCCCATGCCAAAGGCGACGGTGGCGGCGACGATCAGCCCGTCCTCTTGTTGAAAGCGGCGTTCGGCGATGCGGCGGTCATCCGGGTCCATGCCGCCGTGGTAGTGGATGGCGTGGTGACCAGCTTCGCGCAGGGCCTGAGCCAGTGTTTCGGTCTTGGCACGGGTGCCGCAGTAGACGATGCCCGATTGCCCCTTGCGCGCGGCGGCGAAGGACAGGATTTGCTGGCGCGGGCCGTTCTTCGCCGCAAAGGCGAGGTGGATGTTGGGTCGGTCAAAGCCGCGCAGGAACGTGCGGGGCGTTTCACCGTCAAACAGCTTCTGGATGATCTCGGCCTGGGTTTCGGCGTCCGCGGTGGCGGTGAATGCCGCAAGCGGGACGTCGAGGGCGGCGCGCAGCGCGCCGATGCGCAGGTAGTCGGGGCGGAAATCGTGGCCCCACTGGCTGACGCAGTGCGCCTCGTCCACGGCGATCAGGTTGACGCGAGCGCGGCGCAGCATGCCGATGGACCCCGACGCCGCGAGCCGTTCGGGCGCGATGTAGAGCAGTTTGAGCGTTCGGTCCTCGATCGCCTGCCAGACGGCGTCGGTTTCCTCGGGCGTGTTGCCGGAGGTGAGCGCACCCGCGGTGACACCAGCGGCCTGCAGGGCGCGGACCTGGTCGCGCATCAGGGCGATCAGCGGTGAGATGACGACGGTGACCCCGTCGCGGATCAGCGCAGGCAGTTGGAAACACAGGGATTTCCCGCCGCCCGTGGGCATGATGGCAAGGGTGTTTTCACCCGCGGTGACGGCGTCCACGATCTCTTCCTGCCCGGGGCGGAAGCTGTCAAAGCCGAAAACCTCATGCAACAGCGAGGCAGCGCTGGCCATGTGAGAACCCTGTCAAGTTTTATGTGTCTGCTCGTTTGGATACAGACTCACATTTTAAGGGTTCGTGAACAAGTGGGTTTTGTGGGGGAGCGCGTGCCCTGCCCCGGGCTTGACCCGGGGCCTCTGGGTTGCGCTGACCTTTGGGGAAAGGCATGGGGCGCCGCGCGGCGAGGTCCCGGGTCAGGCCCGGGACGGGGTGGTCGCGTGGCGCGTCGCACATCGAGGTCGCGGGTCAGGCCCGGGACGGGGTCAGAGGAAGATGCCTGGCAGGATGATCGCCCGCAGCGCGATCACGATCACGAACGCCACCAGCGGGGCCAGATCCAGCGGGTGGGTATCCGGCATGTAGCGGCGGATCGGGCGGTAGACCGGTTCGAGCAGCTTGTTCAGGCCGGTCCAGATCTGCATCACCAGAGGCTGGCCGGTGTTGAGCACCTGAAACGAGATCAGCCAGCTCATGATGATGTGGATGATCATGATCCAGTAGACCACGCCCAGCACCAGTTGCAGCAATTGGTAGATCATCAGCATCCGCGTATCCTTTTTGCCTTTGGCCGTAGTTATGCCGGGCGGACGCGTGGCGCAAGGTCACCCCTTGTGCGCGGCCCGGACCGCCGCATCTATGACGCAAAGGAGTGACCAACATGTATCCATTTCTGCGTCTTGGCTGGAACCTGCGGGCTGGGCTGAAGGACACGCCGCTGGGCCTGACGGACACGCATCTGTCGCGACACCGGGTGATGCCCTGGGATCTGGACATGTTTGGCGAGTTGAACAACGGGCTGACACTGACGGTCTATGATCTGGGGCGGTTCGGCCTTGCCGCGCGGGGCGGGTTGATCAAGGTGCTCCGCGACAAGCGTTGGGGTCTGACCATGGCGGGCGCGTCGATCCGGTACCGGCGGCGGCTGACCCTGCTGGAACGGATCGAGATGAAAAGCCGCGTGACCTGCTGGGATGATCGGTTCATTTACCTCGAACAGGCGATGTTCAAGGCGAATGGCGACTGTGCCAGCCACATCCTGTACCGGTCTGCCGTGGTGGAAAAGGGGCGCGTTGTGCCGCCCGATCAAGTGCTGGCGGCGATGGGGCAAGAGGCGACCTCCCCCACCCCGCCCGACTGGATCGCGGCGTGGATCAAGGCCGAAGCCCTGCGCCCGTGGCCGCCGATGTCCGAGGCCGCCTGACCCCAAAGCTTTTCTTGCCAGACGCCGTTGTGCCTGCTTTGGTCTGCCCAACGATAAAGGGAGGGGCGCAGGATGGGCGAGGTGAGCCTGAAGAAGCGGATATGGGGCTGGTATTTCTTTGATTGGGCGAGCCAGCCGTACCACACCGTTCTGAACACGTTTACCTTTGGCCCGTTCTTTGGATCGATTGCGGTCGCGTATTTCATCTCGCTGGGTCTGGACGATGCGGCGGCGGATGCGCGGGCGCAATCGCTATGGGCGTGGACACTGGGGTTCATCGGCGTGTTCATCGCCATCTTTGCCCCGATCTTTGGCGCCATGGCCGACAGCAGCGGGCGGCGGATGCCGTGGATCGTCGGGTTTTCGGTTCTGTATGTGCTGGGGGCGTTCGGGCTGTGGTTCACCGATCCGGGCGCATCGAACCTGTACCTGATGCTGATCGTGTTCGGCATCGGGTTTATCGGGGCCGAGTGGGCGCTGATCTTTGTCAATGCGCAGTTGCCGGGGCTGGGCACCGCCGAGGAGGTCGGCAGCATCTCGGGCAACGCATTTGCGTTTGGTTATCTGGGTGGGGTTGTATGCCTAGGGATTGCGCTGCTGTTGTTCATTGAACAGGACAGCGGCAAAACGCTGATCGGGCTGGACCCGGTTCTGGGTCTGGATGCCAGCGCGCGCGAAGGAACGCGGGCGGTTGGCCCGCTGGTGGCGGTGTGGTTTGCGGTGTTCATGGTCCCCTATTTCCTGTGGGTGCGCGAGACGCGGACCACTGCGCGGGCCACCGGGGTTGGCGCGGCACTGGGCAGCGTCTGGGGCACGGTGCAAAGCCTGCGCCACAAGCGCAGCCTGCTGAATTTCCTGCTGGGGTCGATGCTGTTTCGCGACGGGTTGAACGGCCTTTACATGTTCGGCGGGTTTTATGCCGGGCTGATGCTGGATTGGTCGATCACGCAGATCGGCGTGTTCGGGGTCATTGCAGCACTTGGGGCTGCGGTGATCAGCTATCTGGGCGGGATGGTGGACCGGCGGGTCGGGCCGAAACCGGTGGTGGTCGGCGCGATCTGGGTGCTGATCGGGGTCAGCCTGACTGTCATCAACATCACACCCACCGCGATCTATGGCATTGCGGTGCCAGAGGGATCGAGCCTGCCGGACACCCTGTTCATGGTGTGCGGCGTGCTGATCGGCGGCATGGGGGGCGCGTTGCAATCCTCGAGCCGCTGCCTGATGTGCCGCCACGCGGATGAGGCGACCAGTACCGAGTATTTTGGGCTGTACGGTCTGTCAGGCCGGGCCACGGCATTTCTGGCCCCACTGTTGATTGGTGCGGCCACCACGGCCAGCGGGTCGGTGCAGATCGGGGTCAGCCCGATCATCCTGCTGCTGGTGGCGGGCTTGGTGCTGCTGCGCTGGGTGAACAAGGATGGTGAGTGACAAGTCGGCATTGTTTCCACTAGGCTGATGGTGACGGGCAATGCCCGGAGGTTCATTATACAGGATGTTCCTGACCATGGTTCGTCTTCGCCGTTCCCTCGCCCTGATTGCATCGCTGCTGCTGTGCGCCTGTGCCGGAGGCGCGGGCACCGATATCAGCGGCGCACCAACCCCGGATGTGGATCCCGCAACGCTTGCCGCCTTTGCCAAGGGGCAGTTTGGCGGCAAACGGGCGGCATCGGCGCAGACCCCCGAACCCTTTGGATCCTATGCCCGCGGGTGCGTCGCGGGGGCCGAGCAACTGGCCGAGACAGGACCCACATGGCAGGCCATGCGGCTGAGCCGGAACCGCAACTGGGGGCATCCGGAGCTTGTCGATTTCATTCAGCGGCTCAGCCAAAAGGCTGCGGCACAGCCGGGTTGGAATGGCCTGTACATCGGTGACATGAGCCAGCCGCGCGGTGGGCCGATGCTAACCGGGCACCGCAGCCATCAGATCGGGCTGGACGTCGATATCTGGATGCTGCCGGCGAACAATCTGGGTTTGAGCGTTGCGGATCGCGAGAATATCTCGTCCATCTCAACCCGGCGGGCGAGCGGCGCCTATACCAATAGCAGTTGGACGCGGCAGCATCACGAGATCATCAAGGCCGCCGCCAGCGATCCGCGCACGGCGCGCATTTTCGTGTTTCCCGGTGCCAAGGTGCAGATGTGCAAGGACGCGACCGGCAACCGCGACTGGCTGCGCAAGGTGCGTCCGTGGTGGGGGCATCACTATCATTTCCATGTGCGGCTCAGCTGTCCGCCGGGGATGCGCGGCTGTGTCAATCAGGATGCGCCGCCCAAGGGCGACGGCTGCGCCGATGCGCAGCAGTGGGTCAACAACATCCTGAACCCGCCGCCGCCCAACCCCAACGCGCCCAAGCCCAAACCGCGGCGCGAATTGCGCGTGTCGGACCTGCCCGCACAATGTGCCGGCGTGCTGGCTGCCAATTAAGCCTTGCGGGGCCGCGAGCGAGGTCCTAAAGACCGCGCGTCGTCCACGCTCGGGCGGCCAAGTCCCCGCAACCTTGCAAAAACGGGTCCGTATATGACACGCGCACACCTTCCTGGCATCCTTGCCATGGCGACGATTGTCGTCGCCTCCAACATCCTTGTTCAGTTCCTGTTTGACCCCGAATTACCGTTCTTCGGCTTTTTGACCTGGGGGGCGTTCACCTATCCGTTTGCGTTTCTGGTGACCGACATCATGAACCGCGTCTATGGCGCGGGACCTGCCCGCGCGGTGGTGTTTGTCGGCTTTATCGTCGGCGTATTCTGTTCGCTGATCGGCACGCAGATCATGCTGGAGGGCGACGGGTTCAGCTATCCGGCGGTGACCTTCCGCATTGCGATGGGGTCGGGCCTGGCGTTTCTGACGGCGCAATTGCTGGACGTGGGCATCTTTTCCGCGCTGCGTGGCGGGGCATGGTGGCGCGCGCCGCTGGTGTCGACGATCATCGGCAGTTCGGTGGACACCGCGCTGTTTTTCAGCATCGCTTTTTCGGGCGCGCTCGCCTTTATCGAGCCGGGCAATGACGTGTCCTGGGCCGGTGACATGCTGCCGCTTTTGGGTGTGGGGCCCGTCGCCCCCCTGTGGGTGTCGATGGCGGTGGCCGATTGGGTGGTGAAACTGAGCCTTGCGCTGATTGCTTTGGCACCATTCCGCATGGTGACGGCGAAAATGCCGCAAGCGTCCTAAACCCGTTGACTTTCACCGGACCTGTGCCAATCTCCGACGTGAGTTCAACAAAACGGAAGGAGGTGATCCAGTGTCTAGAAAGGTATTGGAGAGAGGTGTCGGAACAACGCGGGGCGCAGCCGTCTGAGGCAGCCCTTGGGCGTTGAGCGCCTGTGTTGGCCTAATGGGGCCTAACCGGCACGCCCTCCGAATGACTTTCGAAAGGGCCGCCCCGATGGGGTGGCCCTTTTTCGTATCCGCATCGCAGGCTAGGTAAGGGGCATGCTGCGGGTGAGCGATGATATCACGATCCATGATTGGGAACTGAGCGAGCAGTTTGTGCGCGCGTCCGGCCCCGGCGGGCAAAACGTCAACAAGGTGGCCACGGCGGTGGAGCTGCGGTTCGAGGCGGCGCGGTCGCCTGCCCTGCCCGCGACGGTCAAGGCGCGGTTGAAGCGGCTGGCCGGGCGGCGCTGGACCACCGAAGGCGCGCTGGTGATCCAGTGCGACGAGACCCGCAGCCAGGCCCGCAACCGCGATATTGCGCGCCAACGGCTGGTGGAGTTGATCCAGAAGGCATTGGTTGCGCCAAAGCGGCGCATCGCCACCCGCCCGACGCTGGGGTCGAAAAAGCGGCGGCTGAAGGCCAAGAAGGCCCGCGGCGCGGTCAAGGCGCTGCGCGGGCGGGTGGAAGACGACTGACCCGACAGAAAAAGGCCCCCGCAACGCCTGCGTTGCGAGGGCCGTTTTGGAGGGTCTTTCGAGAGATCAGGTGAGAGATAAAAGGTCAATGGCTGCGCGGGAAGAGTGATCGTCCGGCGCCGGGGCCTGTTGCAGGTGGAGTTGCAACAGCGGCGTGCGGTCCGCGCGTGTCACCTGATCCTTGTCACCGCCACAGGCGGCAAGGCCGGTCAATACGGTCAGCCCTATGATCAATGTCGTATGTTTCATGTTACTGCTCACTAAAACCAATTACGTTTCCTGATGAGCAACAGTGTGTTTCCGAAACATGGCAGGTTTGCGGCCATTGTTCGCAAATTTGAGATTGTTTTTAGGGTTTGTCGCCGGAATGAGAACGATGAATGTGGCGCGGGTTGGCGTCAGCGCAGTGCGTTGGTCCGACGTTTTTTAGTCCCCGATCTTGTTGGGCTAACAGGGAGGACAGTGTTCACGCATCAAAAAAGGGGCACCCGGCAAGGATGCCCCTTTTGTAGATTATCCTACCGGGTCAAGCCTTTTTTCGGCGACCCCATACGGCCAGTCCGCCAAGGCCGGCAAGCAGCAGCGGCAACGAGGCAGGCAGCGGAACCGGCGCAGGTTCGGCCGTGGTGCCGTAAAGCTGCCAGCCCCCAAGAATATCGCCCTCATTCGGAACGACAGAGTCGAAGAAGGTCAGGGTCCAGGTGCCCGAAAGCTCCATGCCGTCGAAGATCGACAGCGGGTCTTCGGGGCGGTAGCTGGTTTCGGGCAAGTCGCCGTCGCTTGCTGGGCGCGGGAGGAGAAAGGCATCCTGAACGTCGGATTGTTCGAATGCGCCCCCCGGCAGCATATTGGTGCGCGCCAGCACGTCGTTCAGTGTTTCATCCTCGGTGGATTCATCGTCGAAGGCCACGAACAGCGAGTCGTTTTCACCCGGGTTGCCCGCAGACCAGAGATTGGCCGTCACGCCATCCTTGGACAGGCTGACGTTCAGGTCGCCCCAGGCGATGGTGCCGGGGTAGAAGACGTTCGCGCGGAACGGGTTGCCGATCGACAGCAAGAGGTTCAGGTCGCTGATCGTGCCGGTTGTCGTCACGTTCAGGTCAAAGGACGTGGGCGATGCCGTGTCGATGTTTGATGCGCCGCTGTCTTCAAGCTCGAAAAAGCTGGCAGCCTGTGCCGTGAGGGGCAGTGCCATGGCAAACAGAGCGGTACAGAACGTTTTGGTCAAAGTCATTTTGGTCTCCGTATGAATCTTGCCCCTTCGGTACCAAGGGGTGACGGGCCAAACAAGTTAACCATTTGATTCAAATTTGGTATTTTTGTGGAGTGTCCCGATTTTTAGGCTAAACAAGGACATCGAGGGGCGATTGTTCACCCACGTTGAACACCCGTTTGTAGCGTTCAACTTCTGGTTCGGGACCCATCGCCTTGTTCGGGTTGTCGGACAGTTTCACGGTGGGTTTGCCATCGGCAGAAACGGCCTTGCACACCAGTGAAAACGGGGCGAGGCGGTCGCCGGTGGTCAGGCCCTTGAAATCGTTTGTCAGCATCGTGCCCCAACCAAAGGACACGCGCACGCGGCCATCAAACTGGCGGTGCAGTTCGATGATCTTGTCCGCGTCCAGCCCGTCGGAGAAGATCACCAGCTTGGTTGTCGGGTCTTCGCCGCGCGACTGCCACCAGCGGATCGCGGTTTCAGCGCCTGCGGCGGGGTCTCCGCTGTCGATGCGGATCCCGGTCCAGCCTGCCAGCCAGTCGGGCGCGCGGTTCAGGAATCCTTCGGTCCCGTAGGTGTCAGGCAGGATCACCCGCAGATTGCCGTCATGTTCCTCGTGCCAGTCGCTGAGGACGTCATAAGGCGCATTGGCCAGTTCGTCATCGGTCTCGGCGAGCGCGGAGTAGACCATGGGCAGTTCGTGGGCGTTGGTGCCGATGGCCTCGAGATCGCGGTTCTTGGCGATCAGGCAGTTGGATGTGCCGACAAAGGTGTCCCCCAACCCCTCGCCCATCGCCTGCACGCACCAGTCCTGCCACAGAAAGCTATGGCGGCGGCGGGTGCCGAAATCGGCGACGCGCAGGCCCGACAGCGGGCGCAGCGCCTCGATCTTTTCCCAGAGCTTGGTCATGGCGCGGGCGTAGAGCACCTGAATTTCGAACCGGCCCATGTCGTTCAGCACGGCGCGGCTGCGCAGTTCCATCAGTACGGACAGTGCGGGGATTTCCCACAGCATGACCTCGGGCCAGCTGCCTTCGAAGGCCAGTTCGTATTGGTCCCCGACCCGTTCGAGGTGATAGGCGGGCAGGCGCAGAGTTTCGAACCAGTCCATGAATTCCGGCGTGAACATCTGGCGTTTGCCGTAAAACGTGTTGCCGCGCATCCACGTGCTTTCCCCGCGGCGGAGCGACAGGGATCGGATGTGGTCCAATTGCTCGCGCAGTTCGCCTTCGTCGATGAGGCGGGCGAGCGGCACATGTTGTGACCGGTTGATCAGCGAAAACGTGACCTGCGTGTCGGGTTTGTTGCGGAACACCGATTGGCACATCAGCAGCTTGTAGAAATCGGTGTCGATCAGGGACCGGACGATCGGGTCGATCTTCCATTTGTGGTTCCAGACGCGTGTGGCGATGTCGACCATGGGCGGCTCCTGCATGTTGCCCGCGTTTGTGCCAGAGGACGTGGGGTATTCCAAGCGGAGCGGAAAGCGTGCCGATTTCCGGCCGTTTTCCGACGCGGAAAACGCGCGCCGCGGCGATGTCAGACGAGGGTGACACCTGCCGCGCGCATGCCGTCACGCGAACCGGCCAGAGAGCCATTGAGGTCGATGGCGCGGCACAGGTCGGTGTGCACGGTGACCTCGAACCCCAGCTTGGCGGCATCCACTGCCGAGAAGTTGACGCAGAAATCCGTCGCCAGACCTACCATGGTCAGCGCGGTAACCCCGCGCGTGCGCAGATACCCGTCAAGGCCGGTGGGCGTGCTGTGATCATTCTCGAAAAACGCAGAATAACTGTCGATCTCGGGCCGATATCCCTTGCGCACGATCATGTCTGCGCGGCCGGTGTTCAGGTCCGGGTGAAAAGCAGCCCCTGGCGAGCCCTGGATGCAGTGATCGGGCCACAGCACTTGCGGACCATAGGGCATCTCGATCATTTCCATCGGTGCCTTACCCGTGTGGCTGCTGGCAAAAGAGGAATGACCTGCCGGGTGCCAGTCCTGGGTCAGCACCACCGCCGGTGCATGGTCCATAAGCGCGTTGATGCCGGATACGATCTCGTCCCCTCCGGGTACGGCAAGCGCGCCGCCGGGGCAGAAATCGTTTTGGACATCAATGACGATCAGTGCGTGTGACATGGGCCACCTCCTTTGCGTTGTGTAGCGCGCGCCTGCAGCGGGGTGAACCCCGCCCTCCCGCTTGAAACGCTGATGCCACAAGCGTATTTGGCGCGCATGTTTACAATCGCGGCGCTCTATCACTTTACCCGGTTCGCGGATCCGGCGGCGATCAAACCGGCGCTTGTCGATCTGTGCCGCGCCAAAGAGATCAAGGGATCGCTTTTGCTGGCCCCTGAGGGGATCAATGGAACCGTCGCGGGGCCGCGTGCAGGGATCGACGCGCTGGTGGCGCATATCCGCGCCCTGCCCGGCTGTGCCGATCTGGAGTGGAAGGAAAGCACCAGCGACACGCCACCCTTTGGCAAGATGAAGGTCCGGCTGAAGCGGGAGATTGTGACTATGGGTCAGCCGGACGTAGACCCGGCAGCGCGCAGCGGTCACTATGTCGCCCCGGCGGATTGGAATGACCTGATCGCGCGCCACGACGTGGCGGTGATCGACACGCGCAACGATTTCGAGGTGGCCATTGGCAGTTTCGATGGCGCGATTGACCCCGAGACCACCAGTTTCGGCGATTTCCCGGCGTGGTGGGAGGCAAACAAGCACCGCTTTCACAACAAAAAGATCGCGATGTTCTGTACCGGCGGCATCCGGTGCGAGAAATCGACGAATTACCTGCTGGGTCAGGGGGTCGAGGACGTGTTTCACCTGCGCGGCGGGATTCTGAAATACCTCGAAGAGGTGCCCGAGGCCGAAAGCAAGTGGCATGGCGATTGTTTTGTCTTTGACGGGCGGGTGAGCGTGGGGCACGGGTTGGCCGTCGGGCCGCACATCCTGTGCCATGCCTGCCGACGCCCGGTGCAACCCGAGGACCGCGCGCGCCCAGAATGGGAAGACGGGGTCAGCTGCCATCTTTGTGCGCATCAGACCAGTGCAGAGGACAAGGATCGGTTTCGCGAGCGGCAGAAACAGATGCAGTTGGCCCGTAGCCGGGGCGAAGACCACCTTGCCGGGCCGATGATCCCGGAAAAGCAGCGCCGCAACTGACCGCATAATCCCGACAATTGCAGACATTAAGCCGCCAGTAACACGCGCGGCGCTATTCCTGCCTTTGGGTGAAGAAAGGTGTGGGATATGAGCGCGGAATCGAACGCGCAGCCGATCATTATCAAGCGCAAGAAAAAGGGTGGCGGCGATGGCCACCATGGCGGCGCTTGGAAAGTGGCTTATGCGGATTTTGTGACCGCGATGATGGCCTTTTTCATGCTGATGTGGCTGCTGAACGCAACAACGGAACAGCAACGCAAGGGTATTGCGGACTATTTCAGCCCGACGATTCCGATCAACCGGATTTCGGGCGGCGGCGACGGCAGCTTTGGCGGAGACAGCGTGTTCTCCGAAGAAACGCTGCCGCAAAACGGCACCGGCGCCACCGCAGCGCGCCCCACCGAAGGGCGTCAGGCACGCGGCGAGACCGGCAGCGATGCTGAAGGACAGGAAACCGCGGCGCAAGACGCGTCTTTCAAGTCATTGGAAGAGCGCCTTCTTGGCCAGGGCGGCGAATCCAAGGTGATGGAAAACGAACTGCAGCACATAGTCACCCGGATCACCGACGAAGGACTGGTGATCGAAGTTTTTTCACTGGAAACGGCGCCTTTGTTCGAGGGGAACACTGACCGGCCGACGCCCTTGTTACGCTCACTGGCCGCGCTGATCGTGGACACGGCGCAAACCGTAAAAAACGAAGTCGCTATTGAAGGCCACGTTGAAGCCCAGCCCATCGTTCTGGCCGACAGCACTGTCTGGCAAAGGTCGATGGATCATGCGACCGTCATGCGCCAGTTGATGGAAACCGCGGGTCTGCGCCCAGCGCGCGTGCAGCGCGTCACGGGCCATGCCGACCGCGAGCCGTCGGTGAACAACACGATGGCTATTCGAAACAACCGGCTGGAGATCGTCTTGCTCAGAGAATAGCGCGGATTTTATCTGTTAGCTCGGCCTTAAGACCGGAGTGCCTACGACTGCTGTAACGCGACCAGATACAGCAGAAAGGCGTATCCATGACAATTTCATCGTCCCTCAATGCCGGTGTGGCAGGGTTGCAATCCAATGCGACGCGGCTGGCAACGATCTCGGACAATATCGCGAACTCATCGACTTACGGCTATAAACGGG
>JBCBAV010000029.1:0-32334 GCA_038532285.1 Pseudomonadota bacterium
CAGCACCTGCTGCGCTTTCTCGATCAGCCGTGCATCTGCAAGGCGCGACAGGTCGCGTGTGGGTTGAGCGCCGTTGAATGCCATGATGATCGGCTGCCCGATCAACGGGTAAAAGTTGCGCCATTGATTGAACGGGCCCGGCGGCAGTCCGGTGTCGGGCGGGATGATCCACGTGACGTTCCTCGCGACGGTCACATCATACCCTTGGCGCACCAGCGTGGCTGCTGCGGTAAGTCCGCTGATCCCGGTCCCGACAGTGCCAATGGTTTACGCATCCGCGACAGAAAGCGCGTCCGCCGCCATGATCGCGGTCTCGAAGGCGGCATGCACTGTGCCGTTGTACGCAGGATGCGTCGCCTTTCCGGCGAAAGACAACCGATCACCGACCGGCGCGCCCAAGGCGACATGGTCACGGCGCCGCGCGCCTTTGGCAATGAAGGAATAAGACCCCGGGCTAAACGGATGGCGACTCCAGTTCGTGCGCAGATACCCATTTGGGGCACGACTGTTGCCCGCTATTGCGCTCAAGGGGGTGAAACCGCCCGCCAGCCCCGCCAAAGCGACATGCATGAACTCTCTGCGTCTCACGTCGGTCCCCGCGTGGCGGTCATCACGTCTGTGAATTGAGGCAGATTAGCTCAAGTTTGCCGCATTCTCCAAGGTTCAGTGTCTCACTGCCGTCTTTTCAACACGGCCGTTTTGACCCGCAAAGCGTGGCTCAACCAAGCGTACAAGGGCTTTTGAACGGGACCAAGCCGTTGTGATAAGCGGAAAAATGCCGCCTTACATACGGCCCCGCATTTCCTCAAGAGCGCCCCATTCTCGCCCGGATTCCCCGCGACCGTGACCGTTAAAGAAAATATTTAACGTTTTGCCAGAAGGTGACGGGGATGACAGCGATTTATGAAGCAATTGGACCGCAGGTGCCTGCGATGGCGGCGCGTACGGTGGATGGCCAGCGTTGGCTGGTGCGTGGGATGCAGCGTTTCTTTGGCGTGGCACTGATCTTGGCGGCGGGCCTGCTGTGGTTGCAGCCCGGTGCCCTGAACACGCCGGACGTGCTGCTGTTCAAATTGGCCGTCTTCTGCGTCTTTGCGTTGGCCGGTGCCGGCCTGTTGCGCGCTGGCCAGCCGGAAAAGCTGGTCGAGGTTGAAATTGATCCCGCAGTTCAGGAACTGCGCCTTGTGCGCGTCACCGGGCGCGTGTCCCGTGTTATCGACACGGTCGCATTTGCAGATTTCGGCAAGGTTGAACAGCGCGGCGAAATTCTGCGCATCTGGCACCGCGACGGTGGGCTGGTGGCCGAACTGCCAATGTCGCACCCCGACCACCGTGCCGTGGTGATGGCCGCGCTGAGCTGACGACACGCGCGCCAAACCTGCGTAACACCGCACAATCTGCTCTTATCGATCGACAGGCTGTTCGCTCATGCGCACGGCCTGTTGATCTCTGTGGAGTTGTATATCACGGGCAAAGCTTCATCTTGTGCGCAGTTGCAACCCCATGGAGTTTGACCCGATGAAATCCCTTCTCCTCGCCACCGCCCTGACCGCGTCCGCCTCGATGGCCTTTGCCGCTGATCGCTACGTGCTCGATTCCAGCCACAGCCAGATCATCTTTTCCTACAATCACCTCGGATTCTCGACCACTTACGGCATGTTCTCGGGCTTCGAAGGCGAGATCGTGTTTGACGCCGACAATCCGGCGGCTTCGTCGGTGAACGTGTCGATGCCGGTCAAATCGATGTTCACCGGCTGGGAACAGCGCGACGCGCATTTCATGTCCGCCGACTTCTTTGCCGCCACCGATGACGAACTGGTCACCTTTTCCTCGACCGGGATCGAGGTCACCGGCGAAGACACCGCCCTGATCACCGGCGATCTGACCTTGAACGGTGTGACCCAATCCGTCGTGCTGGATGCCAAGATGAACCAGGCCGGCGATCACCCCATGCAGCAAAAGCCGTGGCTTGGCTTTGACGCGACCACCACGCTCAAGCGCACCGACTACGACGTGGGCAATTTTGCCCCTTTCGTCGGCGATGAGGTGGCGGTGATCATCTCGATCGAAGCCGCCGCCGCCGAATAACCACACCACCACTCACAACACCGACCCGCGCAGAGCGATCTGCGCGGGTTTTTTTTGATGAGTGGCTGCTCACAATTGACGATGGTTGAGCTTCGGTGAAAGAACACCAGTGCATGGAGATACCTGCGCGTCCCCATGACGGGGTAAATCGTGAACAAATCTCACATCGAAACCAGATCAGAATTTGAAACGTGACAAAATTCAATTTTTGAGCGAAGTTTAAGTCTGTTACGTCACCTTAGTCTGGTAGCTTACATGGCCTTACACATCGGCACCCATAAAGGCATCAATATTGAAAGCTACTACGTAACGGGGAACGCATCTCAGGTTGTGGAACACTTGACCCGTTCTCTTAGCAGCATCTCAAGGCGCGATAGACCGGTTATTGGCTCATATGTGGGCATAGCCTCTGGATATGATCAGTTCACCGCACTCAAAAACCGGATTGATGACGCGAAAATCGCGATGGGCATCACGCGAATGGTTTGTGTTTACGAAAGTTCGTCTAGAACCAATACGAAATACGTGGAACGCAAGCTCATCGAGCGCTTCAAGTCGTTAAAAAGGCATTACGAATTTTATAATGAAGCCTCTGGAGGGCAGGGCCGTCCGCCACTCCCGGACAAAACGAATTATGTATACTTCGCCCTGAACACCTAGCCAGAAACCAACTGCTGGGCGACATGCCAATTATCTTTGAACTGCCTGATAGCAGGCAAAAAAACGGCAAGTATATGAGAGCAGTTGCGCCAGTTTAACGGCTCACTCTTCGATCTTGACCACATCCAACGCCATGGCAGCGCGAGCGTAAGCCCGAACTATTAAACAGGCTTGGCGCAAGCACTCAAGGCTTCGACACCCGTCAAACAGCCCCGCCACGCACAGCCGTCAGTTCCACCCGCACATCGACCCTAAACGAAAGAGAGCTTTCGTCGGCCATGTTGTCGCCGATGCCAAAGTCGCGCCGGTCGAGCGTTAATGATCCCAGCATCACCGCCTCGTCGTCCTGCACCGACAGGTTAAAGGGCAGGGTGACCGGCATGCTTTGGTCGCGGATGGTGAGCGTGCCCTGCGCATTATACGTTCCATCCACGTCCGGCACGATGTCCGCGGTGAACTGCGCCGTGGGGAAGGTTTCGGTGTCGAAATAATCCGGCCCCATCGCCTGAGCCGTCACCGATCCCAGACTGAGCGACCCGATGGAGATGGTCACATCAACCGTGCCCGCCACGCCGTTTTCAATTGTTTCATCGAAACTGATCGCGGCGGTCCAGTCTGCAAATGCGCCGTCCACCTGCGAACCCAGCTGCGTCACCGACAGCGCAAGGGTGCCGTCCTGTACGATCCAATCCGACTGCACTTCGGCCAATTGCGCGGCTTCGGCCACCGCACCGTGTGGTTTGTAGACACCCAGCGCGGTGCCGCCGCCCAACGCCACGCCCCACAACACCAGCGCGGTGGCGATGGGCAGGGCATGGCTGTGGCCCGCTTCGGTCTTGGGGTGCCCGCCGCCGCCGAACCACATCCGGCGCAGCGTGGCATCCTTGTCGACGACGTGGTGTTTCAGCGCGCCGGCGATATGCAACAGAAGCGACAGCGCCAGCACCTTGGTCAGCACCCAGTGCGCGCCCGCCATCAACCCGGCGAGCGTTTCGGATTTCGGCACCAGCGGAAGGTTCTGGCCAAAAGGCCACCAGATCGGCGCAAAACCCGTGGTCGCCGCGTGGTGAATCCACCCCGACAGTGGCACCACGATCAGCGAGCCATAAAGAAGCCAGTGCACCGTTTCGGCGGCCAGCGTTTCGGCCTTGCGGTCGGGATGCAGCAGTCCCGGCTTGGGTTGCGTCACGGCCCAGAGGATGCGGATCACGGCCACGAAAAACAGCGATACGCCCACCGTCTTGTGCAGCGAAAACATCCATGCCTTGTCGGCCAGCTGTTCCGACGTGTCATACGGCATATCGTTTGCAATAATCCCGAGCGGAAAAAGCGTCAGGATCAAAAGGGCGGTCAGCCAATGCAGGCTCTTGGCGACGGTACCGTAACTGTTGCGCGTGTTGGCGAGGGACATCACTGTTCTCCGGTCTGTCAGCGAGGTAACCCCGCACCCTATATATTTATTCGGCTGTTCCGCGTGACAAGCGCGCATCACGCACAGGGACCGTGCGCATCTTGTTTTGCCGGGCGGTGCGTTCTACACGGGCCTCATAAATGACCAAGGGGTGGGGATATGAGCACAGCTTTTGTTTTTCCGGGCCAGGGGGCACAAACCATCGGCATGGGGCGCGATCTGGCCGAGGCGTATCCCGCCGCGCGCGCCGTGTTTGACGAGGTCGACGAGGCGCTGGGTGAAAAGCTGAGCGACCTGATCTGGGACGGTGACATCGACACGCTGACACTGACCCAAAACGCGCAACCCGCGCTGATGGCGACGTCTTTGGCGGCGATCCGCGCGCTCGAAGCCGAAGGCGTGGGCATCGACCGCGCCGCCTTTGTTGCGGGGCATTCGCTGGGTGAATATTCTGCGCTGTGTGCCGCCGGCGCGATCAGTCTTTCTGATACGGCACGGTTGTTGCGCACCCGCGGGCAGGCCATGCAAGAGGCGGTGCCTGTCGGCGTCGGCGCGATGGCAGCGCTGCTGGGTCTCGACTTTGATACCGTGACAGGCGTGGCCGCCGAGGCCGCGCAAGGTCAGGTCTGCGAGGCGGCCAACGACAACGATCCGGGCCAGGTGGTGGTGTCGGGGCACGTCGCCGCCGTCGAACGGGCGGTGGATCTGGCCAAGGCACGCGGCGCCAAGCGCGCGGTGATGCTGCCGGTCTCTGCCCCGTTTCACTGCAGCCTGATGGAACCCGCCGCCGCCGTCATGGCCGAAGCGCTGAGCCACGTGGACGTCGAAGCACCCGGCGTGCCGGTGGTGCAGAACATCTGCGCGCACAGCTGCACGTCGGGCATGGTGATCCGCAACAATCTGGTGGATCAGATCACCGGGTCGGTGCGCTGGCGCGAAAGCGTGATGTGGATGGCCGAACATGGCGTGACCGAGATCTGGGAGGTTGGCGCGGGCAAGGCGCTGTCAGGCATGGTGCGCCGCATTGACCGGTCCGTGGCGACCAAGGCCGTTGGCACGGCGGACGACGTCAAAGTCGCTGCAACCGCATAAGACAACTGAGGTGAGACATGTTTGATCTGACAGGAAAAAATGCACTGGTCACAGGCGCTTCGGGCGGGATTGGCGCCGAGATCGCCCGCCATCTGCACAACGCGGGTGCGACCGTCGGTCTGAGCGGGACACGCACAGACCCGCTTGAGGCACTGGCTGCCGAACTGGGCGAACGTGCGCATGTGCTGCCCTGCAACCTCAGTGATTTTGACGCGGTGGACGCCTTGCCCAAGCAGGCCGCCGAGGCGATGGGCAGCGTGGATATCCTCGTGAACAACGCCGGTGTCACGCGGGACAACCTGTTCATGCGCATGTCCGCCGACGAATGGCAAACCGTGATCGACGTGAACCTCACGGCCACCTTTCGACTGTGCAAGGGTGTGATGCGGGGCATGATGAAAGCGCGCTGGGGCCGGATCGTGAATATCTCGTCCGTGGTGGGGGCGACCGGCAATCCCGGGCAGGCAAACTATGCCGCGTCCAAAGCCGGGATGGTCGGCATGTCAAAAAGCCTCGCCTACGAGGTGGCAAGCCGCGGGATCACCGTAAATGCCATTGCCCCCGGCTTTATCGAAACCGCGATGACCGACAAGCTGAACGACGATCAGCGCGCCGCAATCCTGGGCCAGATTCCCATGGGACGCATTGGAAACGCAGGAGAAATTGCGTCGGCCACGTTGTATCTGGCGAGCGATGAGGCGGGCTATATCACCGGCACCACCTTGCACGTGAACGGTGGCATGGCCATGTTGTAGGCGCACGGGATCGGCCCACCTGCGGCCGGTTCGTGGCTCTTGCGATACCGCAAAGATGTGCTATAGGCGGCGCAGATTCAGGCGCCGGGCGAATTTGCACATCGCGGGGGCCCGACGCTTCACCGCCCCTCGGGGGCAAGACCAGAGCCTTGGGCTGCAATCCGGGGACAGCACTTGGGGGCGAATTTTCGCCCTGAAAGGAATGAGGACAATCATATGAGCGATATCGCCGCACGCGTTAAAAAGATCGTGGTCGAGCACCTCGGCGTGGAAGAAGAAAAAGTTGTCGATGGCGCATCTTTCATCGACGATCTGGGCGCGGACAGCCTGGACACCGTGGAACTGGTGATGGCCTTCGAAGAAGAGTTCGGCATCGAGATTCCGGATGACGCTGCCGAGACCATCCAGTCTTTTGGCGATGCTGTGGGCTTTATCGAAAAAGCCACCTGATTTTCCGGGCCGACTGTGGCCCTGATGAACGGCGCTTTCTTGCGATGGCAAGGAAGCGCCGTTTTTCGTTTTCGGCGCTCATGCGGTCTTGAGTTTTGTTCAACAGAGGCCCAAAATTGTACAAAACGCGCAAGCCGCATCCAAGCGGACGAGAGCAGGACCCCGACATGAACCGCACAGTGCCGACCATCAACACGGCGCGCATCACTTTGCGTGCGATGCGCCCGGGCGATTTTGATCGCTTTGCCGAAATCTGGGCCATGCCGGACGTCGTGCGCCACATCGGCGGCGTGCCGCGGGACCGGGCGACCAGCTGGATCCGGTTTCTGACCAATGCGGGACACTGGCAGATGACCGGCTATGGCCAGTGGGCGATCGAATACCACGAGACCAAGGAAATGATCGGGCACGTCGGGTTCTTTCTGAATGACCGCGGTCTGGACGCAGACTGGGACCGGGTACCCGAAGCGGGTTGGGTTCTGGTGCCGGAGTTGCACGGCAAGGGGCTGGGCCGAGAGGCCGTCAAGGCCGCGCATGACTGGTTTGATCGGGTCATCACGGGGCCGACGGCTTGCCTGATCCATCCGGAAAACGCAGCCTCCCTGCGGATTGCCGAGCGGTTGGGATATGCCATGGTAGACGAGGCCACCTATATGGATCGGCCCGCGCGCATGATGCTGCGCAAATCGGTGCCACAGGGCTGACGCGGCGGCAGCGATGGGCTTGAACAAGCGGGGCGCTGCACTGTAATAGGCGCTCAGAAAATAGATTTTGGGGGCAGAACAAATGCGCAGAGTTGTTGTGACCGGCTTGGGCCTTGTGACACCGCTGGCGGATGGGGTGGAGGCCAGCTGGTCCCGCATTCTGGACGGTCAGTCGGGCGCGGGCCCGATCACGCAGTTCGATCCCGAGGGTCTGACCACCACATACGCCTGCGAAGTGCCGCGGGGCGATGGCAGCGACGGCACGTTCCACGCGGACACCTACATGGAGCCCAAGGAACAGCGCAAGGTCGACACGTTCATCATGTTCGGGCTGGCCGCTGCACAGCAAGCGGTCGAGGACGCGGGCTGGATGCCCGAGGACACCGAGAGCCTGGAACGCACCGGCGTTCTGATCGGGTCGGGCATCGGCGGGCTGAATTCCATCGCGAACACTGCCGTGATGATGGAGGAAAAAGGTCCACGGCGGGTGTCGCCGTTCTTCGTGCCCGGTGCGCTGATCAACCTGATTTCCGGTCAGGTGAGCATCAAATACGGGTTCAAGGGACCCAACCATTCAGTGGTGACGGCCTGTTCCACCGGGGCCCATGCCATCGGCGACGCGAGCCGGTTGATCCAGCACGGCGACGCCGACGTGATGATCGCGGGCGGTGCCGAGGCGGCGATCTGCAAGATCGGGATCGCCGGGTTCAATGCCTGCAAGGCGCTGAGCACCAAGCGCGCGGATGACCCGAAATCTGCCAGCCGCCCCTATGACGCGGACCGGGACGGGTTTGTTATGGGCGAGGGCGCTGGCATCGTGGTGCTGGAAAAGTATGAGCACGCGGTGGCGCGGGGCGCCAAGATCTATGCCGAGGTCAAAGGCTATGGCCTGTCCGGGGATGCGTACCACATCACCGCACCGTCCGAGGACGGCGAGGGTGGCGAACGGTCGATGCGCGCGGCGCTGCGCAATGCAGGTCTGCAACCGTCGGACATCGACTATATCAACGCGCATGGCACATCGACCATGGCCGACACCATCGAACTGGGTGCCGTCGAGCGTCTGATGGGCGATCACGCGGGCAATGTGACCATGTCGTCGACCAAATCCGCGACCGGACACCTGTTGGGGGCCGCGGGCGCGATTGAGGCGATTTTTTCGATCCTGGCGATCCGGGATCAGGTCTGCCCGCCGACGATCAACCTTGACACGCCGGACGTGCAGTCGCCGATTGACTTGGCACCCAACGCCAAACGGGAGCGTGTGGTGAAGAACGCGCTGTCCAACAGCTTTGGGTTCGGCGGCACCAATGCCAGCGTGATCTTTGGGAAAGTGACCTGATATGTGGCGGGCCATCGCCTCGAACGCGATTACGTTCCTGATCGTGGGATTGTTCGTGCTGGGCGGTGTGATCCTGTGGGGGCGCGGGCAATACGAGGCGCCGGGACCGTTGGCGCAGGCGATCTGTCTGCAGGTGGACCGGGGGTCCAATTTTCGCCGGGTGAGCGCGGATCTGGAAGATCAGGGGGCGATAACAGCGGGTTGGCTGCTGCGCAGCGGCGCGAATTACGCAGACAAAACATCGCAGTTGAAGGCGGGCAGCTACCTGATTGAGCCCGAGGCGTCGATGCGCGAGATCGTTGACGTGGTCACGCGCGGCGGGGCCAGCACGTGCGGGACCGAGATCGTGTATCGCGTGGGTGTCGCGCGGCTGAACGCACAGGTTCGCGAACTGGACCCAGCCACCAATCGGTTTGTCGAAGTGGTGGCGTTCAATCCAGCCGAAGAAGAGAGCCCTGCCGATTATCTGTCGGCCAAGGCGGCATCTGACACGCGGTTTCGCGTGGCAATGGCCGAGGGTGTGACGAGCTGGCAGGTGGTGGATGCGCTGCAGCGCATTGATATTCTTGCGGGTGAGGTGCCTGAACTGCCCCCCGAAGGCGCCCTGGCGCCCGACAGTTACGAGGTTGTCCGCGGGCAGGACCGCGCCGAGATTATCGAACGGATGCGCGACCAGCAGGAGCTGTGGGTGTCGGCCGCGTGGGAGGCCCGCGATGACGGGTTGCCTTTGCAAAGTCCGGAGGACTTGTTGATCCTTGCGTCGATCATCGAAAAGGAAACGGCCGTGGCCGATGAACGCGGGCTGGTCAGTTCGGTGTTCATCAACCGCCTGAACGATGGGATGCGGCTGCAAACCGACCCGACCGTGATCTACGGTGTCACGCGCGGGCAGGGCGTTTTGGGCCGCGGTCTGCGGCGATCTGAGCTGCGCGCTGCAACGCCATGGAACACCTACGTGATTGAAGGTCTGCCGCCGACGCCGATTGCAAACCCGGGCCGTGCCAGCCTGATGGCGGCAGGGCAGCCGGATGCGACGGATTACGTGTTCTTTGTGGCGGATGGCACGGGAGGCCACGCCTTTGCCGAGACGCTGGACGAGCACAACAGAAACGTGGCGCGCTGGCGCGAGATCGAAGCGCAGCGCCAGCAGGAGAGCGACGGCGGTTGATCGCGACGTGCGGTGCGCAGTGAATGCGCACCCTACGGTTGTCGCCTTGATTTCAACGCCTTGGCCAATTTATCAATGTTTTGTTAATCTTAGCGTACGGTGCTGCGTTCCGGGTCACCGTGAATTTGCTTGACTTTGCGAACGGCCACACGTATAACTTGTGACAAGCTAGAAGAAGTGGGCAAGCGGCCTCGGGGTGACACCCGTGGTCGTTTTCTTTTGTCCACCTCTCTCTCGTGCGGAGATCATCCCAACCGAAAGGTCGACGCACACTATGACACTGATCACCCCGGACGCAGATGATGTCCTCACCGAAGAGCTGATGCTGGAGGTGCAGGACACGCTTCGCGAGATGCGGCAAGCGTTCAGATCCCTCAAAGAAAGGGTCGAAGCCGGGGAGGACGTCAAAGCCACGGAAGTGAAGTCCAAACTTACGGAACTGAACACCGTACTCGTGAATTGCCACAAACTGGAGACCAGCCTTGCAGACAGCAGAGCGAAACGCAGCCAAATCGTGCGGGGGGGATATGCTCTCGATTTCGATGCAGCACGCGAAGAGGTTCTCTGCGCGCTGGGTCGTCTCCGCCCCTGTTGCGGAGCAGAAGAGGTTTCTGGATGAGTTGGGAGAGGGCGCCTTGCGCGCCCTCCCTTTTTTGTTCGAGTTCTGGGCGATGGAGCACCAGCTGCCGCCCGAGGGCGATTGGCGTGCCTGGGTTGTCATGGGGGGGCGCGGTGCGGGCAAGACCCGCGCCGGTGCCGAGTGGGTGCGATCGATGGTCGAAGGGGCGCGACCACGAGACAAGGGGCGTGCACGGCGTGTGGCACTGGTGGGCGAGACCGTCGAGCAGGTGCGCGAAGTGATGATTTTTGGCGACAGCGGTCTTTTGGCCTGTTCGCCGCCTGACCGGCGGCCCGAGTGGATCGCGGGGCGCAAGCGGCTTGAATGGCCCAACGGTGCCATCGCCACGGTGC
This sequence comes from Pseudomonadota bacterium, assembly GCA_038532285.1. Lineage (GTDB taxonomy): Bacteria > Pseudomonadota > Alphaproteobacteria > Rhodobacterales > Rhodobacteraceae > Tateyamaria. The sequence goes on from JBCBAV010000029.1 coordinate 10,643, forward strand.
ATTCGGCCCACGATCCCGAAGGATTGCGCGGGCCGCAATTCGACGCCGCCTGGGTTGACGAACTGGCCAAGTGGAAGCGGGCGCAGGACGCCTGGGACATGCTGCAGTTTGCGCTGCGGTCGGGCGACGATCCGCGGGTTTGCGTGACCACGACGCCGCGCAATGTGGGCGTGTTGAAACAGGTTCTGAAAGCGCCGACCACGGTTGTGACCCATGCCCCGACCGAGGCCAACGCGGCCAATCTGGCGGCATCGTTCCTGGCCGAGGTGCGGGCCCGATACGAGGGGACGCGGCTGGGTCGGCAAGAACTGGACGGTGTGTTGCTGGATGATGCGGAGGGTGCATTGTGGAGTACCGAGATGCTGGAGACCGCGCGCCGCGCGGTGCCACACCATTTTGACCGGGTGGTGGTCGGGCTTGATCCCGCAACGACGTCGAAAGGCGGATCGAACGCAACCGGGATCGTCGTGGTTGGGGTCGTCATGGATGGCCCGCCGCAGGATTGGCGGGCCTACGTTCTCGCCGACAGGACCGTGCAAGGCGCAAGTCCCATCGAGTGGGCTGCAGCCGCCATTGCCGCGGTCGAGAGTTTTGGTGCTGATCGGCTCGTGGCCGAGATAAACCAGGGCGGGGACGCGATCCGCGACGTGCTGCGGCAGGTGTCACCGATGGTGCCCTACAAGGGCGTGCACGCCAGAGACAGCAAGTCGGCGCGGGCCGAGCCGGTGGCGGCGTTGTACGAACAGGGGCGGATAGTGCATGCGCCCGGCCTGGATGCGCTGGAAGATCAGATGGTGCGGATGACACGGCGCGGATACGAGGGCGACGGGTCGCCCGACCGTGTCGACGCGTTGGTCTGGGCGTTGCACGAGGCGATGATCGCGCCCGCGCGGGCGTGGCGGCAACCGGGGGTGCGGACGCTGTAGCCGTCGCCAGGGTGGAAAACGGCCCTCCGGGGGCGGTTTATTTGGCGAAATGAAGCAGGGGATCTCTGCGTTTTGGGCGGCCTTTGGGCGGCCTTTTTCTTGTGGGCCGAGGGGCCTTTGGCACGACATGTGAAGGAGAGCCAGGTGTTTGATTTCTTTCGGAAAGGGGCCAGCGTGCCGGAGCAAAAGGCGAGTGCGACGGGAAAGGTGGTGGCCTGGCAGACCGGTGGGCGCGTGGCGTGGAGCCCGCGTGATGCGGTGTCGCTGACCAAGTCGGGATTTTCCGGCAACCCGGTGGGGTTTCGTTCGGTCAAACTGATTGCCGAGGCGGCCGCGGCATTGCCATTGGTGTTGCAGGACACGACGCAGCGATATGAAAGGCATCCCATTCTTGGGCTGCTCAAGGCGCCCAATCCGGGGCAGGGGCGCGCGGAATTGCTGGAGGCGCTCTATGCGCAGCTGCTGCTGTCGGGCAATGCCTATATCGAGGCGGTGGCCGGGGATGGCGGGGTGCCGCTGGAGTTGCATGTGCTGCGGTCGGACCGGATGAGCGTTGTGCCGGGCGCGGATGGCTGGCCAGTGGCCTACGAGTATCGGGTGGCGGGCAAGGCGCATCGGTTTGATGCCAGCGGTGCGGTGAGCCCGATTTGCCATATCAAGAGCTTTCATCCGCAGGATGATCACTATGGCCTGAGCCCGATGCAGGCGGCGGCCATGGCGCTGGACGTGCACACGGCGGCGTCGCGGTGGTCGAAGTCGTTGCTCGACAATGCAGCGAGGCCGTCGGGGGCGATTGTTTATCGCGGGTCCGATGGGCAGGCGCAGCTGTCGGGGGATCAGTACGAGCGGCTTGTGAGCGAGATCGAGACCAATCATGCCGGGGCCCGCAATGCCGGGCGGCCGATGTTGCTGGAAGGCGGGCTGGACTGGAAGCCGATGGGCTTTTCGCCCTCGGACATGGAATTTCAGAAGACCAAGGAGGCTGCGGCGCGGGAGATCGCCCTGGCCTTTGGTGTGCCGCCGATGCTGCTCGGGATTCAGGGCGATGCGACCTATGCCAATTACCAGGAGGCCAACCGGGCTTTCTACCGTCTGACGGTGTTGCCGCTTGCGGCGCGGGTCACGGCGACGCTGGCCGAGTGGCTGGGTGGCTATGCCGGCGACGCGTTGGTGCTGACACCGGATCTGGATCAGGTGCCTGCCCTGGCGGCCGAGCGGGACGCGCAGTGGAAGCGCGTTGCGAATGCCGATTTCCTGAGCCGTGCGGAAAAGCGGCGCATTCTTGGCCTGCCTGCGGAACCCGAGGAGGCATTGGATGGATGAAGATAAGCTGTTTGAGCGGTTTGCCTGTGCGCCAGGGTTGAAGCTGCAGGCGCATGAGCGGCTGATGGAAGTGCATCTGGATAACATTTCCAGCCGGCTTGACCGGTTGGAAGAGTTGCTGGAGCGGCTGGAAAAGCGGCTGTGGCTGGCGGTGTACGGCGTGGTGGCGGTGATCATGGCAACGGGCGTGCAGTCGCTGATGGCGGCCATTCCGATCAATTGAGGAGACGAGATGATGCGAGCGGAAACCGGTCTGGAGACCAAGTTCATGCAGTTGGGTACCGATATCGCGGTGCAGGACGGCCATGTCATCGAAGGCTATGCCAGCCTCTTTGGCGCGGCCGATCAGGGCGGCGATGTGGTGGCCGAGGGGGCCTATGCCGCGTCGCTGAAACGGATCGCGGCAGAAGGGCGCCGGGTGAAGATGCTGTGGCAGCATGATCCCGCGCTGCCCATCGGGGTCTGGGACGAGGTGCGCGAAGACGCGCGTGGGCTGTGGGTCAAGGGGCGGCTGTTGCCGGAAGTGGACAAGGGGCGCGAGGCCGCCGAACTGATTGCGGCGGGGGCCATTGACGGGCTGTCCATCGGGTACCGGACGGTGCGGGCGGCCAAGAACGATCAGGGCCAGCGGGTTCTGAAGGAACTGGAGCTTTGGGAAGTGTCGCTGGTGACCTTCCCGATGTTGCCCAGTGCGCGGGTGGCAGGCAAGTCCGAGGCGCAAGCCGAAGACGGTGCGGTTCTGCGCGATATGGCGGCGGCCTTTCGGGCTGCGCACACTGAGCTGGCCCGGCGCTGACGCCCGGCCTTAATCCACCAACAACAACCTAAGGATTTTGCGGATGAGCAAGACCGACGCTGCGGCGCGGGCTGGGGAAGGTTTGTCCCCCGCTCAGGAGGTTGCGGAGGCCGTCATGGGCTTTGTGACCGAATTCAAAGGCTATGAGGCCGAACTTCAAACCAGATTGCAACAAACGGAAGAGCGACTGACCATGCTGGATCGGAAAACTATGACGGCTGCGCGCACCCCTCTGGCTGGGGCCGCAGAAATTGAAGCGCCCCATCAAAAGGCGTTCAACGCCTATGTGCGCTCGGGCGAGGATGACGGCCTGCGGGGCCTCGAGCTTGAGGGCAAGGCGATGTCCACGGCGGTGAATTCGGACGGTGGATACCTTGTCGATCCGGTGACATCGGAGACGGTGAAATCGGTGCTCAACGCCACGGCGTCCATCCGGTCGATCGCAACGGTCGTCAATGTCGAAGCAAGTTCGTATGACGTGCTGGTGGATCACGGCGAGATGGGCACCGGCTGGGCCATCGAGACGGGAGCGGTCACCGAAACCTCAACGCCGATGATCGACCGGATCAGCATTCCGTTGCACGAGTTGAGCGCGTTGCCCAAGGCGTCGCAGCGGCTGCTTGACGACAGTGCGTTTGATATCGAAGCGTGGCTGGCGGGTCGCATCGCGGACAAGTTTGCCACTGCCGAAGCCGAAGCCTTTGTACGCGGTGATGGCAACAACAAACCCACCGGGTTTCTGCGCAAGCCCATCGTTCTGGATGAGGATGCTGTCTGGGGTGAGCTGGGGTTTGTGGCCACCGGGATCAATTCCGAGGTGACCGCCGAATCCATCGTGGACGTGGTTTATGCTCTGGGGGCCGAGTACCGCGCCAATGCGACCTTTGTCATGAATTCGAAGATCGCGGGCCGGGTGCGCAAGCTGAAGGATGCTGATGGCCGGTTCCTGTGGTCGGACGGTTTGGCCGCGGGGCAGCCTGCCACGCTGCTGGGATATCCGGTGCTGATTGCCGAGGACATGCCCGATGCGGACATCGGGTCCAACTCCATCGCTTTTGGCGATTTTGCCGCCGGTTACACGGTTGCAGAACGTCCCGATCTGCGCGTGTTGCGCGATCCCTTCAGCGCAAAGCCCCATGTCCTGTTCTACGCCACCAAGCGCGTGGGTGGGGACGTCACGGACTTTGACGCCATCAAGATCCTGAAATTCCGCACTTGATCTGCGGGAAAGGAACGCCGCGGGGCCGCTGGTCCCGTGGCTGCCGGGCGTGCGCATAAAAAGCGCCGTGTTGTCTAGCTGCTCCCCTCCGTCCGAGCAATGCGGGGCGGCGTACGCCCGGCGTCTGATTTCGGGGGGAACGGGCGGAATTGCGGTGGAGAAGGACTTATGATGGTGATTGATGAGACCACGGTGCCCGGCGCGGCGCTGCCGGTCGATGAGTTCAAGGCGCATCTGCGTCTGGGCAGTGGGTTTGGCACCGATACGGTGCAGGACGCGGTGCTGGAGAGTTTCTTGCGAGCCGCTGTTACGGCGGTTGAGGCGCGGATTTCCAAAGCGCTGTTTGAGCGCGGGTTTGTCATCAGTTACAGCGCGTGGCGCGGTGCGGTCGGTCAGCCTTTGCCAATGGCTCCGGTTACCACGGTGGCCGAAGTGGCGCTGGTTGATGGCGCCGGAGAGCGCAGCGTCGTGGACAGTGATGACTATTGGCTGGAACGCGATCTGCACAGCCCGGTGCTGCGGCCTGTGGGCCATTGTTTGCCTGCGATTTCTAAGCGGGGCAGGGCCGAAGTCACGTTGACCGCGGGCTATGGTGCGGCATGGGCCGACATTCCCGCCGATCTGCGGCAGGCGGTCCTGCTGCTGGCGGCACATTACTATGAATACCGGGATGAGACCGGGTTGAGCGAAGGCTGCATGCCGTTTGGTGTGACCAGCCTGATCGAGCGTTACAAGGTGATGCGGCTCTACGGCGGGGGTGCGATATGAGCACGCCGCGACTGAACCGTCGCCTGTCGCTTGAGGCGCCGACCCGGATCTCGGACGGCGCGGGCGGGTTTAATGAAAGCTGGAGTGTCCTGGGCGTGATCTGGGCCGAGCTGACCGCCCGCGCCGGGCGCGAGACATCTGCCGCCGGTGCAAGGGTGTCGATGGCGCCCTATCGCATCGTGGTGCGCGGGGCGCCGGCGAGCCATCCCGAAAGGCCCGTGCCGGGCCATCGGTTTCGCGACGGCAGCCGGATTTTCCACATTCGGTCCGTGGCCGAGCGGGATCCCAACGGGCGCTATCTGATCTGCATCGCGGACGAGGAGGTGGCGGTATGAGCTATGCCATCTCAAGCGCGCTGCAGGGCGCGATTTATGCCGCACTGACCGCGGATGATGATCTGTTCAGCCTGGTGGGGGATGCGATCTATGACGCGCTGCCCGTCGGAACGATCCCGGAGCTCTACGTGGCGCTGGGCCCTGAGCAGGTGAAGATCGCGGATGACAAGACCGGCACGGGCGCAGAGCATCGGCTGACCGTGTCCGTGGTGACCGAGGCCCCCGGCTTTGCCAGTGCCAAAACCGTGGCAGGCCAGATATGCGACGTGTTGCACGAAGCGCCCTTGGCGCTGGCGCGCGGACGGCTGGTGTCGTTGCGATTTGTCAGCGCGCGGGCGGCAAAGGTCGATGGCGGATCGGACCGGTCGATTGATCTGATATTTCGCGCGCGCGTCGAAGACGACTGAAGACTGCCCGAGGCCGGGCGGCTGAACCTACCTGATATTATTGGAGAATTCCCATGGGTGCTCAGAACGGCAAGGACCTGCTGATCAAGGTCGACATGTCCACGGACGGTCAGTTTCAAACCATCGCGGGGCTGCGCGCCACGCGGGTGAGCTTTAACGCCGAGGCGGTGGATGTCACCAGCCTGGAAAGCCAGGGCGGCTGGCGCGAGCTGTTGTCGGGGGCAGGCGTGCGGTCTGCGTCAATCTCGGGTGCCGGCGTGTTCAAGGACGAGGGCACCGATGAACGGGCGCGCCAGATCTTTTTCGACGGTGAGACGCCGAATTTCCAGGTGATCATTCCCGATTTCGGCGTGGTGCAGGGGCCGTTCCAGATCACGGCAGTTGAATATGCGGGGTCGCACAATGGTGAGGCGACCTATGAGATGACGTTGGCGTCGGCCGGGGCGCTGACATTTACCGCCGCGTGATCCGATGACCAATCCGTGGAGGGGAGAGGTGACGCTGGTCATCGATGGTGAGGCGCGCGTGATGCGGTTGAGCCTGGGTGCGCTGGCATCGCTTGAGGCCGAGCTGGGCGAGACATCGCTGGTAGCACTTGTGGAACGGTTCGAGCAGGGACGGTTTTCCAGTGTGGACGTGCTGGCGCTCTTGCGTGCCGGGCTGGCTGGCGGGCGGTCGGGGTATGATCCGGCCGAGCTGGAGCATGCCGAGATCGACGGCGGCCCGATGGCTGCGGCACGGGCGGCGGCCGAGCTGATTGCCCGCGCGTTTATGGTGCCCGGCGCATGAGCGGGTTCGACTGGCCTGCATTGATGCGGGCCGGGATGGTCGGATTGCGCCTGCCGCCCGATCAGTTCTGGGCGCTGACCCCCGCCGAATTGCAGCTGATGCTGGGACCGGGTGATGGCGCGCGCCCGATGCTGAGCAAGGGTCTTGAGGCGCTGATGGCGGCCTGGCCTGACGAAACCCATAAGGATGCCCGAGAATGACCGACTATCGCGACGAGATTGAAGGGTTGGAGGTCGAAACCGACAGCCTGCGTCAGACGGTGATTGCCACCACTGACATGGTGTCGAGCTTTGACAGCCATTTGCGGGTGATGCGCGAAAGCCTGGCCGCCACCGGTAAGGATGTGGCCACGCTGGAAAAAGGCCTGTCCAAGGGCTTGCGCAAGGCCTTTGACGGCCTGGTTTTTGACGGCGAGAGCCTGAGCGGTGTGCTGGAAGGGCTGGCGCAATCATTGGCACGCACCACCTATAACGCCGCCATGAAGCCTATCACGGACCATTTCGGCGGGCTTTTGGCCAATGGTGTTGGCGGGCTCGTTTCCGGCATTTTGCCGTTTGCTGACGGGGCGCCGTTCAGCCAAGGGCGTGTCATGCCATTTGCCAGCGGCGGGGTGGTCAGTGCGACCACACCCTTTGGTATGCGCGGCGGCATGGGGATCATGGGCGAGGCCGGGCCGGAGGCGATCATGCCGCTCGCACGTGGCGCGGATGGCAAGCTGGGCGTGCGCAGTTCGGGCGGGGGTGGTGGACCCACCATCGTGATGAACATCACCACGCCGGACGTCCAAAGCTTTGCCCGCAGTCAGACACAGATCGCCGCGCAGATGAGCCGCGCGCTGGCGCGATCCAACCGCAACCGTTGAAACAGGGGAGCGAGAGCATGAATTTTCACGATGTGAGGTTTCCGGCGAACTTGAGCTTTGGGTCGGTCGGCGGACCCGAGCGGCGCACCGAGGTGGTGACATTGGCCAGCGGGTTTGAAGAGCGGAACACGCCCTGGGCGCATTCGCGGCGCCGCTATGATGCGGGTCTGGGCATGCGATCGCTGGAAGATGTCGAGACGCTGATCGCCTTTTTCGAGGCGCGCCGCGGGCAGATGTTCGGGTTTCGCTGGAAGGATTGGTCGGATTTCAAATCGTCGGCGTCGAGCCGTCCGCCTGCCTTTCTGGACCAGGTGATTGGCACGGGCGACGGCGAAGCGACCGATTTTCAACTGCAAAAGACTTATCAAAGTGGTGCCTTCAGCTATGCGCGGCCGATCGCCAAGCCGGTGCTTGGGACGGTGCGTGTGGGTGCCGATTATGATGAGATGCAGGAGGGGATCGACTATGAGGTCGATCTGGCCACCGGCATCGTTCGGTTTGTCACACCGCCCGAGGACGGGGTGATCGTGAAGGCTGGGTTCGAGTTTGACGTACCGGTGCGGTTTGACACTGACCGGATTGCCACATCGGTGGCCAGTTTTCAGGCTGGTGAAGTGCCGAATGTGCCCGTGGTCGAGGTGCGGATCTGATGGCGGGGCAGTCGGAGGCGTTTCTGGCCCACACCGCGCAGGGGCTGACCACGTTGTGCCGCGCATGGGCGATTGTGCGGCGGGACGGCCGGGTTTTCGGGTTCACTGATCATGATCGGGATCTGGAGTTTGACGGCATCACCTTTCGGGCGGACACCGGGCTGAGTGCGGCAGCGCTTGCCCAGAGCACAGGGCTGAGTGTCGACAACACCGAAGCGCTTGGCGCGCTGAGCGATGTGGCCGTACGCGAGGATGAGATCGAAGCAGGCCGGTTCGACGGCGCGGATGTGCGCGCATGGCTGGTCAACTGGGCTGATGTGAGCGTGAATTGGTTGCAGTTTCGCGGTTCGATCGGGGAAATTCGCCGTTCAGGCGGTGCGTTTCATGCTGAGTTGCGCGGGCTGACCGAGGCGCTCAACAAGCCGATGGGCCGGGTCTATCAAAAGGCCAGTTCGGTGCCGGTGGGCAGTGCAGAGGGCTGTTTTGACCCCACAACACCGGGCTTTTTCCATGAAGGACCGCCGGACCGTGTCATCGGCGGCAAGATTTTCGAGTGGGACAATCTGGGCGGTTTTGACGCCGGCTGGTTTCAGAGGGGACGCCTGGATGTGCTGGATGGTCCGGCACGGGGCCTTTGGGGGATTATCAAATGGGATCGTTTCTTGGATGGCGTGCGACGGGTGGAACTGTGGGAGCCGCTGCGGGCCGAAGTGACCGTGGCACACCCGATCCGCATGATCGCGGGCAGTGACCGGACGTTCGAGACGTGCCGGTTGAAGTTTGGCAATGTGCTGGATTTCGATGGGTTTCCGGACTTGCCGAATGACGATTGGGTGATGGCCTATCCCAAGCAATCAGGTGCCAATACCGGGGGCAGCCTGCGATGAACAGGGTGGTCAGCGAGGCGCGCCGATGGATCGGCACGCCCTATGTGCATCAGATGGCGGTTCAGGGGGCCGGGTGCGACTGTCTGGGTCTTGTGCGCGGCGTTTGGCGCGGGATTGTCGGTTCCGAGCCCGAGGTGCCGCCAGCCTATTCCATGGATTGGTCAGAGACCGCGGGGCAAGAGCGGCTGTGGCAAGCGGCCTTGCGCCATTTGACGCCAAAGCCGGTGGATCATGCCGCAGCTGGGGATGTGATCCTGTTTCGGATGAAAGCGGGCGCCGTGGCCAAGCATTTGGGCATTCAATCGCAGATTGGGCCAGAGCCGCGGTTTGTCCATGCCTATAGCGGGCATGGCGTGGTCGAAAGCGCGCTGTCTGTTCCGTGGGCCCGTCGCATCGTGGCCCGTTTCGAATTTCCCGCATAAGGAGGCCAGTGCATGGCGACGGTGATTTTATCGGCTGCGGGTGCGGCCATTGGCGGGTCCATTGGGGGCACGGTGGCCGGATTGTCATCGGTCGCGATCGGCCGGGCGATTGGTGCCACGCTGGGCCGGGCAATTGACCAGCGGGTCATGGGGCAGGGGTCGTCAGTCGTGGAGCACGGCAGGATCGATCGCTTTCGCCTGACCGGGTCCGGCGAAGGCAATGCGATTGCGCAGCTTTATGGTCGTATGCGGCTGGGCGGGCAGGTGATCTGGGCGTCCGATTTCCTGGAAACCAGTGAAACCACCACCACCGGCGGCGGTGGCAAGGGTGCTCCATCGGTGCCTGAGACGACGACCACCTCGTATTCGTATTCGGTGAGCCTGGCCCTCGCGTTGTGTGAGGGCGAGATTTCGCGCGTGGGACGCGTATGGGCAGATGGCGAGGAACTGCCATTGTCGGCGCTGAACATGCGTGTTTATCCCGGTGATCGCGAACAACTGCCCGACCCATTGATCGAGGCGATTGAGGGGCAAGGGATGGTTCCGGCCTATCGTGGCACCGCGTATGTCGTTATCGAGAACATCGCGCTGGGCCAGTTTGGCAACCGCGTGCCGCAGTTTTCCTTCGAAGTGGTGCGCCCGGAACAATCGGGTCAGTTCGACGCCGAAGACGAGTTGACGCGCGCGATCAAGGGCGTCGCGATGATCCCGGGTTCCGGCGAATACGCGCTGGCAACCACGGCTGTGAACTATGTCGATACCACGCAAGGCCGCTGGAGCGCCAATGTGAACACGCCAGCAGGCGAACCGGATTTCACCGTGTCGCTGGACGCGCTGGGCGATGAGTTGCCCAATTGCGAGACGGCGGCGCTGGTGGTGTCGTGGTTTGGCGACGATTTGCGCTGTGGTGTGTGTACCATACGCCCCAAGGTCGAACACAAGGATGCGCGCGGCGAGAATATGGTCTGGTCCAGCGGCGGGATTCGCCGCGAGACCGCGCTGTCTGTGCCGGAAGTTGATGCGCGGCCGATTTATGGCGGCACACCTGCCGATCTGGCGGTGATCGAAGCCATTCAGGCACTGAAGGCCGCGGGAAAAGCGGTGCTGTTCTACCCCTTTATCCTGATGGATCAGCAAGAGGGCAACACGCTGCCCGATCCGTATTCGGTTGATGGCACGCAGGCTTATCTGCCGTGGCGTGGTCGGATCACCACGTCCAAGGCACCTGGTATTGCCGGGTCGCCGGATGGCAAAGCTGCGGCTGCGGCCGAGGTCGACGCGTTTTTTGGCACTGTGACGGCGGCGGATTTTCCGGCTGGCGGGTCGCCTGAGGCGGCCGGCTATTATGTCGGGCCTGCCGAAGAATGGTCATTCTCGCGTTACATCCTGAGCAATGCCGCGCTGTGTCGCGCGGCGGGTGGCGTGGCGGCCTTTTGCATTGGCTCCGAAATGCGCGGGATGACGCAGGTGCGTGGTGACCAGAACCGCTTTGTCTTTGTTGAAAAGTTGATTGCGCTGGCCGCCGAAGTGCGTGCGATCCTCGGGCCCGAGACGAAAATCAGCTATGCGGCTGATTGGACAGAGTATTTCGGGTATCAGCCACAGGATGGCAGCGGGGACCGGTTTTTTCACCTGGATGCGCTGTGGGCGGATGAAAACATCGACTTTATCGGCATCGACAATTACATGCCATTGTCGGATTGGCGCGAGGGTGTTGAACATCTGGATGCGCAGACCTGGGAGACGCAATACGATCTCGATTACCTGCATGCCAATGTCGAAGGCGGGGAGGGGTATGACTGGTTTTATCATTCGGACGAGGCGCGGGATGCGCAGATCCGGACCGGTATCACCGACGGGGCCCATGATGAGCCATGGATATACCGCTACAAGGACATTCGGAACTGGTGGGCCAATGCGCACCATGAACGTGTCGGTGGCGTGCGATCCGAAACATCGACAGCCTGGGAGCCGCAGTCAAAACCCATCTGGTTTACCGAGTACGGGTGTGCGGCGGTCGACAAGGGGACCAACCAACCCAACAAGTTCGTCGATCCGAAATCGTCGGAAAGCGACCTGCCATTCTATTCGAATGGCGCGCGGGATGACCTGATCCAGCGGCAATATCTGCGTGCGATCAACAGCTACTGGTCGGACGCGGACAAAAACCCGGTTTCGGAAATCTATGGCGCGCCGATGCTTGATCTGTCGCGGGCATTTGTCTGGGCGTGGGACACCCGGCCTTATCCGTTCTTTCCCAACACCACCGATCAATGGTCTGATGGGGTCAATTATCCGCGTGGGCACTGGATCAACGGTCGCACGTCGTCGCGCAGTCTGGCATCGGTTGTGGCCGAGATCTGCGACCGGGCGGGGGTCGTTTCTTATGATGTTTCCGAGCTTTACGGCGTGGTGCGGGGTTACGTGATCGAGGACGTGATTGATGGGCGCGGCGCGTTGCAACCCTTGATGCTGCGCTATGGTTTTGACGCGGTCGAGCGCGACGGGACACTGCGGTTTGTCATGCGCGACGGGTTGCGCGCTGCGGCCATTGCCGCCGACAAGCTGGCGATCAGCGAGGACCTCGAAGGGCGGTTGGAACAATCGCGTGAAAGCGAGGCGGAATTGTCCGGGCGCGTCCGGCTGCGATTTGTTGAGACCGACGGCAATTTCGACGTTCTCGCGGAAGAGGCGATCCTGCCCGACGACGCGGCACATGCGGTCAGCACCAGCGAAGTAGCCTTGGCCATGACGCGATCCGAGGGACGGCAAGTGGCCGAGCGCTGGTTGATCGAGGCCCGCGTTGCGCGTGACACCGTGCGTCTGGCGTTGCCGCCGTCGTTGATCGGCCTTGGTGTCGGGGATGTGATCGAGGTCACGCCGGATCAAGCTGAGGCCCCTGGCTTGTACCGTGTCGACCGGGTTGAACAGGGCGCGATGCAACTGCTTGAGGCCGTGCGGATCGAGCCGGACGTGTACACAGCGTCCGAATTGCCGGATCAGTTGCCATCGGTGAGCGCGTTCGTGCCGCCTGTGCCGCTGACGTCTACGTTTCTCGACTTGCCACTGATAACCGGCGATGAGGTGCCACACGCGCCCTATCTGGCGGCGACGGGCACACCGTGGCCGGGCAGCGTCGCGCTGTATCAATCGCGCAGCGACGAGAATTTCACGCTCAATTCCATCATCGGGACCCGGGCCAATATCGGGTTTACGCAAAGCCCGTTGCTGCGTGCCTGTTCGGGGGTCATTGATCGGGGGCCCGACCTGGAGGTGCTGATGATGAACGGGACGCTCGCATCGGTGGACGATGCGGCGCTGTTGTCGGGCGCCAATGCGGTTGCCATTGGGGATGGCACGCCAAATGGCTGGGAAATCATGCAATTTCGCGATGCCGAATTGATTGCGCCGGGACGGTACCTGCTGCGAAACCGGCTGCGCGGGCAGTTGGGAACGGATGCGCTTGTGCCCGCGTTTTGGCCGGTCGGATCGTGGGTGGTGATGCTGAACGGCGCGCCGCGGCAGATCGAGCTTTTGTCGAGCTTGAGGAGGGTCGCGCAAACATTCCGGATCGGGGCTGCGGCACGGGCCGTGGATGATCCGATTTATCGCGAGGAGGTCCATGCGTTTGATGGCAACGGTTTGAGGCCCTACGCGCCGGTGCATTTGCGCGCCGAGCAGGACGGCGCGTCGACCGCATTCCGCTGGATCAGGCGCACCCGGATCGACGGCGACAGTTGGGATGTGCCCGAAGTCCCACTGGGTGAAGAAAGCGAGCTTTATGCGCTGAGGGTGATCAAGGACGGCGCGGTCTTGCGCGAAACGACGGTCGCGAGCCCTGAGTGGAGTTATCCTGATGCCGCGCGCGCGGCAGATGGCGCGGGGGATACGTTTGATGTTGCGGTGTCGCAGATTTCGGCGCGGTTTGGGCCGGGGCCTGCGAAGTCGCTCGAGCTTGATCTGTCGTGAGGCCCGTTCTTGCGGTTGATCTGATCTGTGCGGCGCGGGCAGTGCTGGCAGTTCCTATGGCTGCGCGCCTGTCGACGGCGCAAGCATTGCTGTTTGAAGCCGAGGCGGCGGACTGGCACCGCAAACACACCGGGGAAATGCATCCTTGCTTCGGGGATGGGACACTGGCGGCTGCGGCGCGGCAGATGCCGATGGCCGAAGAGCGTCCCCTGTGCGATGGCGAGATGGCAGCGGCGGTGACCGTGGTCTTGCAGATGATCGTGCAACGAAATTGCCGGAACCGATCACGAAGTTGAATAAGCGCCATAACAGCTTTGCGTTTGGCGAAATCTTCCTATTTGGGGTACAAGACGGCGAGAGGACCCCGCATGGCAGATTTGAAAACGAATGTCACCGTTCTGGACCCGGTCTGGGATCAGATCACCGACGAAGCGCGGCAGGCTGTTCTGGACGAGCCGTTGATTGGTGGATTTGTGCATGCCTGTATCCTGCATCACAAGTCGCTGAACCGGGCCCTGTCCTATCGCGTGGCCGCCAAACTGGCGTCAAACGAAATGTCGATGGTGGTGGTGCGGGAGATCGTCGAAGAGGCATATGCCACGGATCCGGGCCTGATCGAGGCAGCGCGTGCTGACCTTGTTGCCGTCTATGAGCGGGACCCGGCGTGCCACCGTCTGCTGCAGCCGATCCTTTATTTCAAAGGCTACCAGGCCATGCAGGCGTATCGCGTCGCACATCATCTTTGGGAGACGGATCACCGCGATCTGGCGTATTTCTTTCAGATGCGGGCGTCAGAGATTTTCGGGATCGACATTCACCCGGCCGCACGGATTGGCAAGGGCATCATGATCGATCACGCCCATTCCATTGTGATCGGAGAGACGGCGGTGGTCGGCGACAACGTATCGATGCTGCATTCCGTGACGCTGGGCGGGACTGGAAAAGAAGAAGAGGATCGCCACCCAAAGATCGGCAATGGCGTGCTGATCGGAGCCGGGGCCAAGGTTCTGGGGAACATCAAGGTCGGTGATTGCAGCCGTATAGCGGCAGGGTCAGTGGTGCTGGAAGAGGTGCCGCCGTGCACGACAGTGGCAGGTATCCCCGCACGGATCGTCGGAGAGGCGGGATGTGATCAACCTGCGCTGAGCATGAATCACATGCTGGGGAAAGATCAGTAAAACTTTGGAATTAAATGGAAAAGGCCGGAGCGATGCTCCGGCCTTTGCGTCATTCATTATTGGGGCGCTGCCCCAAACCCCGAGGTATTTTGGGCCAGAAGAAGATCAGGCCAGCATGGACATCGGGTTTTCGAGGTTGTCCTTGATCGCGTTCAGGAGATTGGCGCCCAGCGCGCCGTCGATGACCCGGTGATCAACCGACAGGGTCGTGGACATGACCGTGGCGACCTTGATCTCTCCATCTTCGCCGACAACCGGTTTCTTGGCGCCTGCGCCCACCGCGAGGATGGCGGCGTGGGGCGGGTTGATGATGGCGTCGAAGTTGTCGATGCCGAACATTCCGAGGTTCGAGATCGCAAAGCTGCCGCCTTGGTATTCGTGCGGGGCAAGCTTGCGGTCGCGGGCGCGTGCGGCGAGATCTTTCATTTCGGTCGAGAGGGCCGACAACGATTTCATGTCGGCGTCTGTCAGGACCGGGGTGAAGAGGCCGCCTTCGATGGCCACGGCCACTGCAACGTCTGAGGCCTTCATCGACAGCATCTTGTCACCTGCCCAGACGGCGTTGGCATCCGGCACCTGTTGCAGGGCCAGCGCGCAGGCTTTGATGATGAAATCGTTCACCGATAGCTTGATGCCGCGCGGCTCCAGCGTCTTGTTGAGCTGGCTGCGGAAGGCGAGCAGAGCGTCCAGCTCGATATCCTTGCGCAGGTAGAAATGCGGCACGGATTGCTTGGCTTCGGTCAGGCGGGCGGCGATGGTCTTGCGCATGCCGTCGAGGCTGACCTCTTCGTAGTCGCGGCCTTCGTACATCTTGGCAACCACGTCGCCGGACGGGCCGGATGCGAGGGCGGTTGGTGCGGGTGCCGTGGCAGGCGTGGATTTGGTTTCGATTGCGGGGGCGGCATCTGCCTTTTCGACGTCTGCCTTGACGATCCGACCGTGTGGGCCGGAGCCCTTGATCGTGCTTAGGTCGAGGCCCTTTTGCGCGGCGATGCGGCGGGCGAGGGGGGAGGCGAAGACGCGTTGGCCGTCTTTTGCCGGGGCTGCCGGTGCAGCGGGAGCAGGCGCATGGGTCGCAGGTTCTTCTGTTGTTGGCGCGCTCTCATCGGATTGAGCCGGTGCGGGTGCGGCGGATGGGGCGCCGATGTCGTCCGCGCTTTCGCCGTCTTCCAGGAGTACGGCGATGGGCGCGTTCACTTTCACGCCTTCGGTGCCTTCGGCCACGAGGATCTTGCCAACGATACCTTCGTCCACGGCTTCGAATTCCATCGTGGCCTTGTCGGTTTCGATCTCGGCCAGAAGGTCGCCGGACGACACTGTATCCCCTTCTTTCACCAGCCATTTTGCCAGTGTGCCCTCTTCCATCGTGGGCGAGAGCGCGGGCATGAGAATTTCTGTGGGCATGGCGCGCTCCTTACCGGTAGGTGACTTTTTTCACGGCGTCGATCACCTCGTCTGTGGTGATCAGCGCGTGTTTTTCGAGGTTGGCCGCATAGGGCATCGGCACATCCTTGCCGGTGCAGTTGATCACGGGGGCGTCGAGGTAATCGAACGCTTCCTGCATGATCACCGAACTGACGTAATTGCCCACCGACCCTTGTGGCCAGCCTTCTTCGACAGTGACGCAGCGGTTCGTCTTCATCACCGATTTCAGCACTGTGCCGGTGTCCATCGGGCGCAGGGTGCGCAGGTCGATCACTTCGGCGCTGATGCCGTCGTCGGCCAGTTTTTCGGCGGCTTCGAGCGCGTATTGCATGCCGATGCCGAAGGACACGATGGTCACGTCCGAGCCTTCGCGCCAGATGCGCGCCTTGCCAAATGGAATGGTGAAATCATCCATATCGGGCACGTCGAACGAGCGTCCGTAGAGGATTTCGTTTTCCAGGAAACAGACCGGGTTGTTGTCGCGGATCGCGGTTTTCATCAACCCTTTGGCGTCAGCGGCAGAGTAGGGCATCACGACCTTGAGGCCGGGGATCTGCATGTACCACGCGGCGTAATCCTGGCTGTGCTGGGCACCCACGCGGGCGGCGGCACCGTTGGGGCCGCGGAAGACCATGGGCGCGCCCATTTGACCGCCGGACATGTAGAGCGTTTTGGCCGCGGAGTTGATGATCTGGTCGATCGCCTGCATGGCAAAGTTCCAGGTCATGAATTCCACGATGGGGCGCAGGCCGCCGAATGCCGCCCCGACACCGATACCGGCAAAGCCGTGTTCGGTGATGGGTGTGTCGATGACCCGCTTGCTGCCGAACTCATCCAGCAGGCCCTGGGACACTTTGTAGGCGCCCTGGTACTCGGCCACCTCTTCGCCCATCAGGAACACGCTGTCATCGGCGCGCATCTCTTCGGCCATGGCGTCGCGCAGCGCTTCGCGCACGGTCTGTTGTTTCATCGGGGTGCCGTCGGGATAGTCGGGGCTGCTGTCGACCTGCGGTTCGGTTGGGGGTGCTTGCGGTGTTGCAGTGGTCGCGGGTGCCGATGCCTTGCCCTCTTCACCGCTCAGGGCAGCGGGGGCGGGGGCGCTGGAGGTGTCGACATCCTCGACGCTTTCGCCTTCTTCGATCAGGATCGCAATGGGTGTGTTCACTTTCACCCCTTCGGTGCCTTCAGCCACGAGGATCTTTCCCACGATCCCTTCGTCGACCGCTTCGAACTCCATCGTTGCCTTGTCGGTTTCGATCTCGGCCATGATGTCACCGGACGATACGGTATCGCCCTCTTTCACCAGCCATTTTGCAAGCGTGCCTTCCTCCATCGTCGGGGAAAGCGCGGGCATCAGAATTTCGGTTGCCATGGTTTCTTTCCCTTATGCGTAGATGTCGGTCCACAGTTCATCCAAGGCAGGCTCGGGGCTGTCCTTGGCGAACTCGGCAGAAGCGTTGACGATCTCCTTGATCTCCTTGTCGATGGTCTTGAGATCATCTTCGGTCGCGTGCTTGCCGGTCAGAAGCATCGAACGCACCTGTTCGATGGGATCACGCTCATCGCGCATCTTTTGCACCTCTTCGCGGGTCCGGTATTTCGCCGGGTCGGACATCGAGTGGCCGCGATAGCGGTAGGTCTTGATCTCGAGGATGTAGGGACCTTTGCCCGCGCGGCAGTGGGCGACAGCCTTTTCGCTGGCTTCCTTCACGGCCAGCACGTCCATGCCGTCGACCTCTTCGCCCGGGATGCCGTAGGCGGCACCGCGTTCCCAATAGCTGGGCGATTTGGTCGATCGTTTGGTCGAGGTACCCATGGCGTACTGGTTGTTTTCGATCACGAAGACGATGGGCAGCATCCACAGCTCGGCCATGTTGTAGGTCTCGTAGACCTGGCCCTGGTTTGCGGCGCCATCACCGAAATAGGTGAACGTGACGTTGTCGTTGCCCTTGTACATGTCGGAAAAGGCGAGGCCCGCGCCCAGAGGCACCTGTGCGGCAACGATCCCGTGACCGCCATAAAAGTGCTTGTCCTTGGAGAACATGTGCATTGAGCCGCCTTTCCCCTTGGAATAGCCGCCCTCGCGTCCGGTCAGTTCGGCCATCACGCCGTTAGGGTCCATGCCGCAGGCAAGCATGTGGCCATGATCGCGGTAAGAGGTGATGCGCTTGTCACCGTCCTTGGCCGCGGCTTCCAGCCCGACCACAACAGCTTCCTGCCCGATGTAGAGGTGACAGAACCCGCCGATGAGACCCATGCCATAAAGCTGACCGGCCTTTTCCTCAAATCTGCGGATCAACAGCATGTCGCGGTAGTAACCCATGAGCTCTTCCGCGGAGACATTGGGTTTCTTGGTGGCTTTGCGCGCGGCCATAAACACCCCTCCCTGACAAATAGTTTAGCGTTAAACTATTTCTTATCGCATTCCGAACGGGGAAGCGAGTGCAATTGTGACGCAGGGTGAAGCAGGCCTGAATCGTGGCCATCCGCGACCGTATTGTAATCACGTGCTTCGGCTTAACGTGGTGATGTGAAATGCGTTTTGCAAGGCCCGCAGCGCTTGAGCTTAGCGGATCACAACTTCGTCGCTGCGTAAGACACCCAGCACGTTGCGCGCCTGTTCATCCAGAAGATCGAGGTCGAGGTAGTCGTCAGACAGCCGCTGCGTGAGATTTTCCATCCGCGTCACCTGCGCCTTTACCTGTGCCAGTTGGCGCGCGAGGTCTTGCGCCTCGGCTTCGATCTCGGCGCGGCGGAACAGGCCAAAGTCGCCCTGCACGGCGGCAAAGGTGAAATAGACGCACAGGCCAAAACTGGCCATAAAAAACAAGAGGGTGCCTAACGGGGCGCGTGCAGTACGGGTCATATACTCTGCCTCATGCCGTCTCTGACGGACGGTCAATCGCACTATGACACAGGCGATTCGTTCTGTGAATCCCCTTTATTGCATGAGTGCTGCGACCCCCGGCAGCGCCTTGCCCTCCATCCATTCCAGAAACGCGCCGCCTGCTGTGGAGATGTAGGTAAAGTCATCTGCGGCCCCCGCCTGGTTCAACGCGGCCACGGTGTCGCCGCCGCCCGCGACGGTGATCAGCTTGCCCGCGCGGGTCATTTGCCCTGCCGCGCGCGCGGTTTCGAACGTGGCGGTGTGGAATGGCGCGATCTCGAATGCGCCGAGGGGGCCGTTCCAGATCACCGTCTCGGACGCTTCGAACAGCGCGATGATATCTTGAATGGCGTCCGGTCCTGCATCAAGGATCATCTTGTCCGGCGGGCAGGCGCTTGCCGCCACAACCTCGTGCGCGGCCCCTGCCTTGAATTCGGACGCAACAACCACGTCGCGTGGCAGGTGCAGGGTACAGCCCGCAGCGTCGGCCTTGACCATGATGTCGCGCGCGGTGTCGGCGAGGTCATGTTCACACAGCGATGCACCCACATCGATGCCTTGGGCCGCGAGAAACGTGTTGGCCATGCCGCCGCCGATGACGATGCTGTCGACCTTGGCGATCAGGTTGCCCAGCAGATCCAGTTTCGTCGACACCTTGGCGCCGCCCACCACCGCGACCACGGGACGTTTCGGCGAGGACAGGGCAGCCTCCAGCGCGCTCAGTTCTGCTTGCATCAAGCGGCCCGCGCAAGCGGGCAGCAGGTGCGCCACCCCGGCGGTCGAGGCGTGCGCCCGGTGCGCGGCGGAAAAGGCGTCGTTGCAGTAGACATCGCCGAGGCTCATCAGAAACTGCGCCATGTTCGGGTCGTTATCTTCTTCCATTGTGGTAAAACGGGTGTTTTCCACCAGAATGATGGCATCGCCCGGTTGGTCATCGATCCAGTCGCGGCTGGGCCGTTCGACAAAGGTCACCGTTGTGCCAAATGCCGTCTCGAGCGCAGGCAGAACGCGGCGCAGCGACATGTCGGGGTTAGGCCGCCCCTTGGGCCGCCCGAAATGCGCCAGCAGCACGGGGCTGCCGCCTGCCGCGCGGATGTCACGCACGGTTGGCACAATCCGGTCAATGCGCGTGGTATCTGTGACGCGGTCCCCGTCCATCGGCACGTTGATGTCCACCCGGGTCAGCACGCGCTTGCCTGCAAGGTCCATGTCATCAAGGGTTTTCCAGCGCATCTCAGTCTCCGATCTGTGCGAGTTGTCCCAGTGCATTGCCGCAATCTCCGTGCCCGTCAACGGCTGACTTGCCGGGGGCGGCGCATCCGCATATGTCGTAGGGCGACATTTGTGACAAGGAAGGCAGATATGGCCGACATCAAAGACCCCGAAAACACCATCCTGATGGAGCTGAAAGGCGGCACCGTCACCATCGCGCTGTTGCCCGACGTGGCGCCCAAGCACGTGGAGCGCATGAAGGAACTGGCGCGCGGTGGCGAATACGACAACGTGGCCTTTCACCGGGTGATCGACGGGTTCATGGCGCAGACCGGCGATGTGCAGCACGGCGACATGGAAGACGGGTTCAACATCCGCATGGCGGGCACCGGTGGGTCGTCGATGCCCGACCTGCCTGCCGAGTTTTCCAAGGTGCCGCACGCCCGCGGGTCGCTTGGCGCGGCCCGTTCTGCCAATCCCGACAGCGCCAACAGCCAGTTTTTCATCAACTTCAACGACAATGATTTCCTGAACGGCCAGTACACCGTTTACGGCCAGGTGATCGACGGGATGGAGCATGTGGACGCCATCACCCGCGGCGAGCCGCCTGCCGAACCCGACCGGATGATCAGCGTCAAGGTGGCCGCCGATGTGGCGTAACCTGATCGCCGCACTGGCGCTGACCGCGGGCCCCGCAGCCGCCACAGGGATCGAGATCACCGTGGCGGGCGAGGCCAATGGCACCGTGACCATCGACCTGTTCGAAGATGTGGCCCCTGCGCACGTGACGCGCATCACCACGCTGGCCGGGTCCGGCGCTTATGACGGGGTGGTGTTCCACCGCGTGATCGACGGCTTCATGGCGCAAACGGGTGACGTGCAGTTCGGCAATGCCACGGCGGACAGCTACAACTACCGCAATGCGGGGCGGGGCGGGTCCGACCTGGGCAATGTGCCGGCCGAGTTTTCCGACATTCCGTTTGATACCGGCATCGTCGGCATGGCCCGGTCGCAAAGCCCTGACAGCGCCAACAGCCAGTTCTTCATCATGTTCCAGCCAGGGTACTTCCTGAACAACCAATACACAGTTGTGGGCAAGGTTACGGCGGGCCAGGACGTGGTGGACGCGATCAAGCGTGGCCATCCGCGCACCGGGTCAATGACCGAAGGAGAGCCCGACCGCATGGTGTCGGTTAAAGTGACGGAGTAACCTCTGCCGTCAGGACGCGGAATTTATTTGAAATTCCGGCCATTTTCCGGATCGGAAAATGCCCCGCTCAAACCAAAAGCGCCCCGGATCAACCGGGGCGCTTTTTCGTTCGGGTATGCTACTTGCTTCAGTCGTCCGACTTGGCCGCAGGTGCTGCTTTCTTGCTGCTGGCGTTGAGCGGATCGTCCTGACGCTGCACCGAGCCTTCGAAATGCGCGCCGCTTTCGATCGCGATGGTCTTGTGGATGATGTCGCCTTCGACCCGCGCGGTCGATGTCAGGCGTACCTTGAGACCGCGCACCCGGCCCACGATGCGGCCGTTGATCACCACGTCGTCCGCGGTCACTTCGCCCTTGATCGTCGCACTTTCGCCGATGGTCAGCAGGTGGGCGCGGATGTCGCCTTCGACCGTGCCTTCGACCTGGAT
>JBCBAV010000030.1:0-31963 GCA_038532285.1 Pseudomonadota bacterium
ATTCGGGAATGATACCACCAGCCGGTCGCCGGTGTTTGTGATGGTCACGCGGTCATTGGCCAGATCGCGGCGCAGCTCGGCCTCTTGCTGGTCGAGGTTGTAGCCGACGCCTGCGCCGACCAGCCCACCCACGACAGCACCGATCAACGCGCCTTCGGCACGGTCATCGTCGCGCAGGATTGCGCCCAGGACCGCACCGGATGCCGCGCCGATACCGGCGCCGGTCTTGGTCTGGCGGTTGGGGTCATTTGGGTCGCCGCCCAGCGTGCCGGGATCTGTACAGGCCGCCAAGGCCAGCGTGCCGCACAGGGCGAGGGAAATGTGTGTTTTGCGCATGGGAACCATCCTTACTGCCTTTCCGGACGAGGCCCTGTTCGGGCAGAGCCTGCTTTTTGTGATGCGCTCAAGATAGGGGCGTATGGGCCCGTTTGTCAGGGGGAAATTGCAATCGGCGGTATTCTGCCCAAGCGGTTAGCCCGCCTCGGCGCGCGCGGCCTCGTAGGCAAGCAGGGCGCGTTTGACCGGCAAACCCCAGTGATAACCGCCCAATCCACCTGATTTCCGCAAGGCGCGGTGGCACGGGATCAGCCAACTGATCGGATTGCGCCCGACGGCCGTGCCGACGGCGCGCACCGCGCGTGGATGCCCAACACTGCCAGCAATTTCGGAATAGGTCGTGACGTGACCCGACGGGATACGCAGCAGCGCCTCCCACACCTTGATCTGAAACGGCGCGCCGATGAGGTACAGCGGTGCTTCGCCCTTTTGTACCCCGAACGCCGCACTGACCCAATCACGCAGACGGTCTGGATGCTCGACATAGGTCGCCTTGGGCCAGCGCCTGGTCAGATCTTGCATGGCCCAGTCTTCGCCCAGCTCTGCGGCAAAACCGATGCCGCAGATCCCCTGATCGGTGCCCATCACCAACGCGTTGCCAAACGGGCTGTCAAACCAGCCCCAGAAAATGTTCAGGCCCGCACCGCCCTTGGCGTAGTCGCCTGGGCGCATCGCCTCCCAGCGCAGAAACAGATCGTGCAATCGGCCCGATCCGCTCAGCCCCGCCTCATGCGCCGCTTCGAGCGTGGTGAACCGATCGGCAAGAAGGGATTTTGCGTGGCCGAGGGTCAGGTACTGCTGATAACGTTTGGGCGACACGCCAACCCATGCTGAAAACAGCCGCTGAAAATGCGCGGGACTCATGTCCATCTCGCGGGCCAACGCATCCAGACTGTGCGGAGCGTCGGCGGCGTCGATCAGATCGATGGCACGGCGCATAACGCCATAGTGGTATCCGGGGGTGTGCGTGGTCATATCCATGTCGGAACCCTAGCGCCTTGGCACACCGCGCTGCGACCCGTTTTTTGCGCAATCTCAGGCGCGGCGTTTTCCTGCGCCTTGACCACGCAAGGCAATGAACTGGCGCGCATCGTCCCGGTTCAGGATTGGCGCAACAGGCTGCATGTTGTCCGCGGCGAGCGCCTGTTTCACGGGGCAATCGGCCGGCAACTCGGCCCCGAGGTCGGCAGTAAAAAGCGAACCCATCCATGTTCCCTCCACATGGATCAGGTGGTGTGCGGGCAGCATGACCGAAACATAGGTGATCACCTCTGCGGCGGGGCGGTCGTCAGTTTCAACCGGTTTGCAAATGTGATCGGCGGCGATCATCACGCCGTTGCCCGACATATTCTGAGGATCGCGCGATACGTGGATCAGCTGCTGTGGCGACACATAAACGCTGCGCAATGGCAGGTCGGCATCAAGAATGCCACGCTGTATCCGAACGGGCGCAAATTCGGGATATTCGCGAATTTCACCCATGGTCAGGCGCGATCGGTCCATCCAGATCACCGGTTGATAGCCGCCGTCGCGGGTCAAGAGCTTGTCCCCGACCGCAAGCCATTCAAAGGGCACTGGGCCATCTTCGGTCATCACCATTGCCACCGGATCAAATCCCGAAAGCACTGCGTGTTCGCGGCGCGCGCTGTCGCCGGCGACACGACGGGGGTGGGTACGCCTTGCCGAATTATCCATGACACCTCATCACTCACAAAGCCCACACCGCCCACGTGGCTAACCGGGCAGGTGTAAACAGATTGCTAATTCCGGGGACGTATTAGCTGCGCTTTTTAGGCTTTCCTACTGCGCTTGCCCATCTTGGTGAATTTGCCCATACCGTGCCAATGGCAAAGCAGCTCGATTACCATACGACACGTGCGATCTTTGAACGGTTTCAGGCCGCCGATCCTGAGCCCGAGGGCGAGTTGGAGCATGTAAATGCCTACACTCTGGTGGTTGCGGTTGCGTTGTCAGCGCAGGCCACGGATGTCGGCGTTAACAAAGCGACGCGCGCCCTGTTCAAGATCGCCGATACGCCGCAAAAGATGCTCGATCTGGGCATCGAGGGCGTGACCGAACATATCAAGACCATCGGGCTGTATCGGCAAAAGGCCAAGAATGTCATCAAGCTGAGCCAGATACTGGTCGATGACTACGGGGGCATCGTGCCCAACAGCCGCGCGGCCCTGCAATCGTTGCCCGGTGTCGGGCGCAAGACCGCCAACGTGGTGTTGAACATGTGGTGGCGGCATCCGGCGCAGGCGGTAGACACCCATATCTTTCGCGTCGGCAACCGCACCGGTATTGCACCTGGCAAAACGGTGGACGCGGTCGAGCGGGCGATCGAGGACCACGTGCCCGCCGATTTTCAGTTGCACGCCCACCATTGGATGATCCTGCACGGGCGCTATCACTGTAAGGCGCGCAAGCCTATGTGCCCCACCTGCCTGATCAACGATCTCTGCCCTTTTGAGGATAAAACCGAATGACAAAATACACGCTGGTTGGCATCGGAAATGCCGTTGTCGATGTGATCAGCCATGCTGATGACAACTTTCTCGAACTCATGGGGATCGAGAAGGGAATCATGCAACTGATCGAAAAAGACCGGGGCGAGATGTTGTATGGTGCGATGCAGGATCGGTTGCAGACCCCCGGCGGTGCCGTGGCAAACACCATCGCGGGCGTTGGTGCGCTGGGTCTGCCGACTGCCTTCCTTGGCCGGGTCAGCAATGATCACCTGGGCGAATTTTACGCCGATGCCATGCAGGCGTCCGGCACCGATTTCGTGAACGATCCCGTGGCGTCGCACGGCCTGCCGACCTCGCGGTCGATGATCTTTGTGTCGCCCGATGGCGAGCGGTCGATGAACACCTATCTTGGCATCTCGACCGAGCTTGGCCCCGACGACGTGCCCGAAGCGGTCGCCAGCGACACCGAGATGATGTTTCTCGAAGGCTACCTGTTCGACAAGGATCAGGGGAAGGAAGCGTTTCGCAAAGCCTCGCGTCTGACACGTGCAGCCGGTGGCAAGGCGGGCATCGCCATTTCCGACCCGTTCTGCGTTGACCGGCACCGCGATGATTTCCTCGATATGATCGGCAATGAGCTCGACTATGTCGTGGGCAACGAACACGAGATCAAATCGCTGTTCGAAACCGACGATCTGGAGGCCGCACTGTCCAAGACCGCCGACATGATCGGGCTGGTGATTTGTACGCGGTCGGGTGACGGCGTGACCATCATCGGCGGCGACGAGCGCCACGACATTCCCGTGCAGGAAGTGACGCCCGTCGATGCCACCGGCGCGGGCGACCAGTTTGCCGCTGGGTTCCTGTACGGTCTGGCCGAGGGGCGCGATCTGGCCACCTGTGGACGCATGGGCAATCTGTGCGCCGCTGAAGTGATCAGTCACGTGGGACCACGGCCTGAAAAGGATATGAAACAGGTGTTTGCGGCAGAAGGGCTGCTGTGAGCCTGAGCGACGGCTACCACGACGTGCCGCGCGGAAAGGTGGCGACCATCGTCACTTTTCTCGAGATGCGGCGCAAACCGGATATCCCGGACCTCGCGCCGCCGGACGGCTGGCACCTGAAACGGCACGAGGCCCCGGACCGGGACTGGTACCTGCGGTTGTTTCGCGCGGTCGGGAATGACTGGCTGTGGTTCGGGCGCACGATCCTGACGGCTGACGCGCTGGACGAGATTTTGCAGAACCCCAAGGTGCACGTCTTTTCCCTGCACAAGGATGGGCAAGACGGGGCGCTGCTGGAACTGGATTTTCGCACGCCGGGGCACTGTGAACTGGCCTATTTCGGCGTGATCCCGGAACTGATCGGCACCGGTGCCGGCCGGTACCTGATGAACTGCGCGCTGGATGCCGCGTGGCGCCAGCCGATCACCCGGTTTCATCTGCACACCTGCACCATGGACAGCCCGCAGGCGCTGCCGTTCTACCGGCGCACCGGCTTTGTGCCGTATGACCAGAAGGTCGAGATCTACGACGACCCGCGGGTGCACATGGGTTATGACCGGGCGTTGGCGCCGCATCTGCCGATCTATGACCCCTGAGAAACGAGGGACCCCGATGTCCGAATCTGCCCCCTTCCGATCCACCATCATGACCGTCGAACCGGGCTGGATCGACTATAACGGCCATCTGAACATGGCCTATTACGGCGTGCTGTTTGATCGCGGCGCGGACCAGATCTTTGAGCAGTTGGGCTTTGGCCCGGATTACCAGACGACCACCGGGAACACGACGTATTCGGCGGAATTCCACGTCAGCTATCTGCGCGAGTTGCACTTGAACGATCGGGTCACCGTTACCTTCCAGATGATCGACTGCGATGAAAAGCGGTTTCATTCCTATCAGGAGCTTTGGCACGAAGACGGCTGGATCGCCGCCACCGGCGAAACCATGACGCTGCACGTTGACCAGACCGGCCCGCGCGTGGCCCCGATGCCCGATGACATCTATGCCCGCGTCACCGCGCTGCGTGCAGCGCACGCGGCTCTGCCCCGCCCCGACCGTGTGGGTGCCAGCATCGGCATCAAACGTCGGGCGTGACCCTTTTCTCTGTCACGCTCTCGCGTTACAAAGCCAGCCGGAGTTGGGGATACGATCATGGCCGGTTGGGAATACAAGGTGCTGCCCGCACCCACCAAAGGGGTGAAGGGCAAAGGGGTCAAAGGGCCAGAGGCGCGGTTCGCCAATGCGCTTGAGGGACTGATGAACGAGATGGCCGGGGCTGGGTGGGAGTTTCAACGCGCCGAAACGTTGCCGTCGATTGAACGGTCGGGCCTGACCGGGTCGACCACCGAATGGCGCAACGTGCTGGTGTTTCGCCGCGCTGTGACCGAAGCCATCGATGATTTTGCCCCTGAATTGCTGCCTGCCCCGAATGTCGTGACAGAGCCTGAACCGCAAGATGCGCCCGAAGCGCCTGCCGCCGAAATCGACCCCGAAGTGGCGGACGCGGAAGACACCGCAGGCCGGCCCGGCGCGACGCAGATGCTCGCCGACAACGGGGTCGAGGACACGTCGGAAGTGTCGGGGATGACAACGTCGCTGCAAAAGCTCGCTTCGCGCCGCAGCGGATCCGAGATGACCGACGGCTGAGCCTCAGCTTTCGCGGAAAGCGCGGTTGAAATAGTCCATCATCGGCTTGACCAGATAGGTCAGCGGCGATCGGTCAGCGGTGCGTATGAAGGCTTCGACCGGCATGCCGGGGATGAGCACCTGGCCATCAGGCAGCCGCTCCAATTCGCCTTGTTTCAGGACGATTTCTGCACGGTAGAAACTGGCGCCGATCGACTCGTCCTCGAAGGCGTCCGCCGAAACCAAAGCGACTTCGCCCACCAATTCAGGCGTCGTGCGCTGATCCAGCGCGGAAAAGCGCAGGTTCACGGTCTGCCCGGTTATGATTTCGTCGATGTGGATCGGATCGACCCGCGCGGCGATGACCAGCGGGCGGTCTTGCGGGATCAGAAACAAAACCGGATCAGCCGGTCGCACCACGGACCGCGGGGTCTGCACGCGCATGTTGTAGACGACACCCGATACCGGCGCGCGCACCTGCATGCGTTCGATTTCGGTCAGCAATCCCTGACGCTGTTCAATCAATTCCAACTCGCGCGAACGCAAGTCGCGCAACCGCGTGATCGCCTCTTCGCGCCGTTGCGAGGCCATGCGCAGCATCTCGATCTCTACCTCGCTGATGCGTTGCGCTGCTTCGGCCTTGTTCGCAGCAAGCTCGCCGATGCGGCCTTCGAGCGATGCGACCTCGCGTTCCAGTGCAAGCACGCCTGAAGCCTGGGTCAGCCCGCGTCGCAAAAGGCCTGCCTGCACCTCGAGTTCCTGTGCGATGAGGTCAAGCTGTCGGGCAAGCGACGCTTCCTGTGCCTCGATCCCGACGATCTGGTTGCGGATCTGTTCGGCGCGTTGGTCAAGCTGCTGCAGGGTTTGCGCCATCGTTTCGCGCCGGGCGACAAAGAGGTTTTGTTGCCCGGCCATCAACTCGGCGACGTCGTCACGTTCTGAACTGACACCAGCCACCTCAGCGTCAAAGCTGATCTCCCTGTCATCGTCGCGCTCGGCTTCGAGCCGTCCACGACGGGCCATGAACTCATACAGCTGGCTTTCAACGATGCTCAGCTGGGTCTGCATGTGGGTAACATCAAGCTGCAGGAGCAGTTCGCCAGCCTCGACAATGTCGCCTTCCTTCACCGCGATTTCGGCCACGACACCGCCGTCGGGGTGCTGGACCACCTGCCTGTTCTGGTCCACCTCGATCCGGCCTGACGCGATGATCGCCCCCGCGATACGGGTTTGCGTGGCCCAGTAGCCAAATCCACCCAGCAGTACGGTCAGACCCAACAGGCCAAGCATGACCGGCGCGCGCGCGGACCACCTGTTCACGAGATACCTCCGGCGGCTGCCGGTGCGCGGGTGATGTCAGCGTGGTTTTGCACGGTTGATTTCAGAACCTCGTCCCGCGGGCCAAACGCGGTGCGCACACCGCCTTCGATCACCAGCAACAAGTCGCATTCCTGAATCGCCGCAGGCCGATGCGCCATGATCATGATCGACCGCCCTTCGGCCTTGAGCTGTTTGATCGCGCGGTTCAATGCCTGGGTGCCCGAATTGTCCAGGTTCGAGTTTGGCTCGTCCAGCACAAGGATCACCGGGTCGTCGTACAGCGCGCGCGCCAATCCGATGCGCTGCACCTGGCCGCCGGACAGGCGCTGCTGGCCCGCCTCGAACCGCGTGTCATAGCCTTGTGGAAGTTCCAGGATCATCTCGTGTGCGTCCGCTTTCTTTGCGGCGGCAACAACTTTTTCCGCGTCAGGTTGCGACGACAGCCGCGCGATGTTTTCGGCGATTGTCCCGTCAAAAAGCTGCACCCGCTGGGGCAAGTATCCCACGTGCTGGCCCAGCACGGTCGGTTCATATTGATCCAGCGCCGCTGAATCGAGCCGGATCGATCCGCCCGCGGGTCGCCACACGCCCGTCACGCAACGCGCCAGCGTCGACTTGCCCGCACCGGACGGCCCGATCACGCCCATCGCCTTGCCTGGCGGCAGGTCAAAGTTCAGCGACCGCAGTGCCGCCTTGCGTTCGCCCGGTGGCAGAATAGTCAGTTCCCTGGCCACCAGTCGTGCCTTTGGTTTCGGCAACGCGGTACGCGGCTGTTCTGGCGGGACGGAACCCAACAGCAGCGCGAGGTTTTCCCACCCCTTGCGCCCGGTCTGTACCACGGGCCACTGCGTCAGCATCAGTTCTATCGGTGCCAGAGCGCGACCAAGCAGGATTGTTCCGGCAATCATCGCACCTGCGGTCATCTCGTTCTGCAGCACCAGATAAGCCCCAAGACCCAACATCGCGCTTTGCAAAAACAGGCGCAGCGTCTTGGTCAGCGAGGTGAAACCGCCGCCGACATCCGCCGCCTTGATCTGCTCTTCGAGCGCCTTGCCGCGGGCGACTTGCCAGCGATCAAAGGCGGCCGCGCGCATACCCATGGCCTGCACCATCTCGGCCTCGGTGCGCAGCTGGGTCGACATGGCATTTGCGGTCATGGAGGCGTGCCCGGCGCGCATCTGCGGCACGCGACTGAGCAACTGATTGGTCAACGCGATCAGGATCAGCACAACGCCGCCAACAATCGCCATCCACCCAAGCCACGGATGAAAAACAAAAATCGCTGCCACAAAAATAGGCGTCCACGGCAAATCGAAAAACGCCATCAGAACCGGCGAGGTCATCAATCTTTGCACCGACTCCAGATCGTTGAGACCGGTTTGCGTCGTGCTGTCGGGCGCCAGAGCCGACTTGCGCACCACCGCGTCAAACACCCGCCGGTCCATGGTCGATTGAAACCGTGCTCCGGCACGACCCATGATCCGGCTGCGGGAGAAATCCAGTATCCCCATGATTCCATATAGAAAAACAACGAGGATCGACAGGGCGATCAGCGTCTCTTCGCTGCGGCTGCCCAGCACCCGATCATAGACCTGCAGCATGTAAAGCGGGCCGGTCAGCATCAACAGGTTTGCAAACAGGCTGAACACGCCCACGGCCCAGTACAGCCCCCGGCTTTGCTGCCGCGCCTTGCGCAATTCCACGCGACCGAGAGTGAGCTGGTTGTCCTGCATGGGCACCTTCTTGCCGTTTCACGCTAAGCTCTTGTGTCCGCGATTACTTTGGCGCAATTCTGCTGTCGCGCAAGTGCCACAATAAGTCAATTCCTGCCAATTACGGCAATCCGCCTATGGGCATTCACGCGCGACACATTACGTATACCGGCATTCACAAAGGCGGGCTCAGCTTTGCACTTTCGTTTCCTGATCACACGTCTTTTTCCCGCGCTGCTTGCTGCGGCGATGCTGTCGGCGTGCGCGGGTGGCGGAAGCCAGACCGTGTCCGAAGACGGCATTTACGACCCCTATGAGCCCGGCAATCGCAAGGTGCATCGTTTCAATCGTGGGCTTGACCGCGCCTTGGTCCGGCCTGCCGCCATCGGCTATTCCACCATCCTTCCCGATGAAGTCGAAGACAGCATCGGAAATTTCGCCAGCAATCTGGGCGAGCCGTCCATTGTCGTGAATTCCTTGCTGCAGGGTGATCTGCGCGGGGCGGGCAATTCGACGTTGCGGTTTCTGACAAATTCGACGCTTGGCCTTTTCGGGTTCTTCGACGTGGCCAACGAATTCAAGATGGCGCAGCATGAAACGGATTTCGGCGAGACGTTGCACGTCTGGGGCGTCCGTGAAGGGGCCTATCTGGAACTGCCTGTCCTCGGCCCCTCAACGACCCGCGACACCGTCGGTCTGGTTGTCGATCTTTTTACCAACCCGCTCAGCTATACCGTGGACGAGCCAGAGGCGTACTATGGCACCGTGGCAAGCGTTGCCGCCAGTCTGAGCACCCGCGGGCGGCTTACCGATACAATCGATTCCGTGCTATACGAAAGCGCAGACAGTTATGCGCAGGCGCGGCTGATTTACCTGCAGAACCGTCGCTTCGAATTGGGCCAGGAAGACCCCGGAGCCGAGATTGACCCATTTGCCTTGGATACGGAGGGGTTCTGATGAAACTGTCCCGACGCGCCCTGCTGGCCTCAACCGCCGCTGTTTTGGCGACTGCGCCACTGCCTGCGCTCGCGTTCAACGAAAATGATGCCAACCAGCTGATCACGGCGCTGGTGGGCGACATCAATCGGGTCATCGACTCGGGCAAGAGCGAAAACGCAATGCTGCGCGATTTCGAGCGCATCTTTTCCCGCTACTCCGACACCTCCTACATCGCCGCGTATGCCATGGGTGTGGATGGCCGTCGCGCATCCAGTTCCCAAAAGCGGGCATTCTCGGATGCGTTCCAAGGCTATGTCGCGCGCAAATACGGCCGCCGGTTCCGCGAATTTATCGGCGGCCGGCTCGAGGTAAACGGCGTCAAGCGGGTGAAACAGTGGTTCGAGGTATCCGCCACCGCATTCCTGCAAGGCCAATCGCCGTTCAGCGTCACTTTTCAGGTGTCGGACCGTTCAGGAAAGCCACTGTTTTTCAACATGTTTATCGAGGGTATCAACCTGCTCTTGACCGAACGGACCGAAGTTGGCGCGCTGATTGATCGCAATGGTGGCAACATCGACGCGATGATCTCGGACCTCAAAAAACTGGGTTAACGGTTCCGCCCGCCACCCAGAATATCGCGCAACAGCATCTCGATCAGACCTTCTGTTGACCGTGGGACCTGTCGCCGGGGCTGAGGCTGTGCCACGCGCTGCGGCGGCGCGGGTGCGGCGCCCGGCAGCGGTCGCACTGGCAGACCGTCATGAACGCGGGTCATTGTCTCGCGCCAGATTTCGGCAGGCAGGCCGCCCCCCGTGACGCCGGTCAGCGGCGTGTTGTCGTCATATCCCATCCAGACACCCGCCACGTAGTCGGCGGTAAAGCCGATGAACCACGCATCGCGCGCGGCTTGGGTCGTGCCGGTTTTGCCCGCTGCAGGTCGCCCGGGCAGACGTGCCCGCGCGCCAGTGCCGCTGTCGACCACCTGTTGCATCATCCAGATCAACTGTGCTGCAGCCTGATCCTGGATGACCCGCTCACCGATCCCGCCGCCGGTGCCCATCAGCGGCTCTTCATCGCCTTGCAGACGCAGGTCGACCAACCCGTAAGGTGTGACCGACGATCCGCCGTTCAGAATGCCCGCGTAGGCGCCCGTCATCTCCAGCAGATTGCTTTCCGACGCGCCAAGTGCCAACGCAGGACCCGCCGCCAGATCGCTTTCGATACCGAACTGGCTTGCCACTTGCCGCACCAGTTCGCGTCCGACGCTTTCGGACACTTTCACCGCCGGAATGTTCAGGCTTTGCTCAAGCGCGCGGGTCAGGGTCACGCGGCCTTCGTAGGTGTTGGAATAATTCCTGGGCGACCACGGGCCCGACCCGGGGATGTCGATGGTCAGCGGTTCGTCCTGCACCGTCGCCAATGGCGAATAGCCAAGGTCGAGCGCGGCCGCATAGACAAAGGGTTTGAACGCCGACCCGGTCTGTCGGTTGGCCTGGATCGCCCGGTTGAACACACCGGCCACCTGCGTTTCGCGCCCGCCGACCATTGCGCGCACGGCACCGTCAGCATCCATGACCACGATGGCGGCCTGTGCCTTGGACCCTTCGCGCACCTTGGTCTCGAACACCTGGGTTAGCGCGTCTTCGGCGGCCTTCTGGATGCGCTGGTCGAGGGTGGTTGAGATGATGACGTCTTCGGTCGTGTCGCGGGTAAAGAATTCAGGACCCGAGGACATGACCCAATCGGCAAAATAACCCCCCGCCTTGCGCCGTGCCGCGGGCGACAGTGTGGCGGGGTTGTCCTGCCATTGCCTGACCTCGGCAGCGCTCAAGTACCCTTGCTCGCCCATCAGGCGCAGGATGGTTGCGGCCCGGGCTTGCGACCGCTCCAGATCGGATGTGGGGGCAAAGACCGACGGCGCCGTCAGCAACCCGGCAATCATCGCGCCTTCGGCGGGTGTGACCTGTGCGGCGTGCTTGCCGAAATACCGTTGCGATGCCGCCTCGGCCCCGTAGGCGCCGCCGCCCATGTAGGCGCGGTTGAGGTAGATCGACAGAATTTCATCCTTGGAATACTTGGCTTCCATCGCCAGCGCATAAATCGCTTCCTTGGCCTTGCGCTGCAGCGATCCGCGGCGGCAATCGGAGACGTAGGCCGCCTCGCTTTCCCAATCCGCGGGGTCGTATTCGACGCCGAGGCACAAAAGCTTGGCCGTCTGCTGCGTGATTGTTGAACCACCATGGCCCTGCAGCGGCCCGCGCCCCTCGCGCAGATTGATGCGTACCGCACTTGCGATGCCGCGCGGGCTAAGGCCGAAGTGCCGGTAGAACCG
Source organism: Pseudomonadota bacterium (assembly GCA_038532285.1). GTDB lineage: Bacteria > Pseudomonadota > Alphaproteobacteria > Rhodobacterales > Rhodobacteraceae > Tateyamaria. The sequence continues at coordinate 11,741 of JBCBAV010000030.1, forward strand.
CTTGTCCTCGGTCGCGATGACGGCGTTTTTCAGACCCGGAGCCACCGACCCTGCGGTCACTGCGCCACCGAACTGGTCCCCGCGCCATGCGAACACGTCGCCCTCGTGATCGAGCAGAGTGACCGACCCGCGCGCGCGCCCGTCAAGCTGTTCTTCGAAACCGGGAAGGGTGGTGTAGACATAGCCCACGGCCAGTCCGAGCACGACAAGCCCAACGATCGCTGCGCGACTGAAAACGACCCAGATCAAACGCAGTAGCCAGCGCCACGCGCGCACGAAAATGTTGGCCTTTTTGCGCGATGTTGTGCGCTTGCGACGCGCAGGTGTCGCCTTGCGCGCGGGTGCGGCTTTCTTCTTTGGGTAACGCTTGTCTGCTACAAGCGGTTTGCCCTTTTTCGACGTGCTCATAACGGTTCCTGCCCGACGTCCGGCGCGATTGTTTGACACCACTTTATCGGCTTTGACAGGATTTGCCACAGCGACCAAATGGCCGAAAACGCGATTCCTATTCGCCTAATTTTTAATCATTTAGGACGCAGTGCGCATTTTTTGTGCACAATTTCCATCGTTTTCACGCATTTTGCCCGCGCAAAACTAGGCGCCGCGCCGCCCATGCTCTCTGTTCCAGATCAATCGCAGGGACAATTTCTGCGCTGTTGAGGGTCAGGAATAAGGGGACGTACGTGAAACTCATCATTGCAACAATCAAGCCGTTCAAGCTGGAGGAGGTGCGTGAGGCGCTGACCGAGGCCGGGGTGCGCGGCATGATGGTGACCGAGATCAAGGGCTTTGGCTCGCAATCGGGTCACACCGAGATTTACCGCGGCGCGGAATATGCCGTGAACTTTGTGCCCAAGGTCAAGATCGAGATCGTCGTGGCCGCCTCGATGGCCGACCAGATCGTCGAGACCATCACCAAGACAGCGCACACCGGCAAGATCGGCGACGGCAAGATCTTTGTCCTCGACGTGCAGCAGGCCGTGCGCGTGCGCACCGGTGAAACCAATGAAGACGCGATCTGATCGCAGCGTGACAAGGGAAAACAAACGGATGACTTCGCTGAAAACACTGACCGCCGCGGCCGCCTTGACGGTGCTGCCCATGGCGGCCTTCGCACAGGATGCTGCGGCACCGGGCTTTGACGAGATCGGCCCCTATATCATGACCACCCTGCTGTTCTGCATGGCTGGTTTCCTCGTGTTCTTCATGGCCGCGGGTTTTGCCATGCTCGAAGGCGGGCTGGTGCGTTCGAAGAACGTGACCATGCAGATGACCAAGAACATCGCGCTCTATTCGATCGCGGCGATCATGTACTGGCTCGTCGGCTTCAACACGATGTATCCCGGAGACTTCAATGGCTACTTTGCCATTGGCGGCACCACAACGCTGGACCCTGTGGGTGTGGCGGCAGCGGATGCGGCACTTGATTACGCGTCGATCGGCTCTGACTTCTTCTTCCAGCTGGTGTTCGTGGCAGCGACCGCATCCATCGTTTCGGGTGCGCTGGCCGAGCGGATCAAGCTGTGGCCGTTCCTTGCCTTTGTCGTTGTTTTGACTGGACTTATGTACCCGATCTCGGGCTCGTGGCAGTGGGGCGGCGGCTGGCTGAGCGAGGCTGGTTTCTCCGACTTTGCCGGTTCGACCGTCGTGCACTCCGTGGGTGGCTGGGCCGCTCTGGCCGGTGCCATCGTGCTGGGTCCGCGTCTGGGCAAGTACAAGGACGGCCGCGTCAATCCGATGCCGGGTTCCAACCTCGCATTGGCCACGCTGGGCACGTTCATCCTGTGGCTGGGCTGGTTCGGTTTCAACGGTGGTTCGCAACTGGCGATGGGCACCGTGGGCGACGTATCTGACGTCAGCCGCATCTTTGCCAACACCAACATGGCCGCCGCAGCCGGTGCCGTGACTGCGCTGGCGCTGACCCAGATCCTGTACAAAAAGCCGGACCTGACCATGGTGCTGAACGGTGCGCTGGCGGGCCTCGTGTCCATCACTGCCGAGCCTCTGGCGCCCACGCTGTTCGGGGCGCTGTGGATCGGTGCCGTGGGTGGCGTGATCGTCGTGCTGACCGTTCCGATGCTGGACAAGTTCAAGATCGACGACGTGGTTGGCGCCGTCCCTGTGCACCTGTTCGCAGGCATCTGGGGCACGATCGCGGTGGTGTTCTACAACTCCGACGCGGCGCTGGGCACCCAGCTTCTGGGCATCATTTCCTACGGTGTGTTCACCTTCGTGGCCTCGCTGATCCTGTGGACGATCCTCAAGGTCGCCATCGGCATCCGGGTCAGCGAAGAGCACGAGATCAACGGGCTCGACACCTCGGAACTGGGCATGGAGGCCTACCCCGATTTCTCAAAGGGCTGAGTCGTCTTCCCACTCACCCTTCTGAACCAACTGGCCGGGCGTTTTGCGCCCGGTCTTTTTTTGTTCCCGGTCGTTTTGCGGGTGAGTCGGGGTGGGGCGTTAATGGTGCGGGCGGTCCGTTACCGGGGGCGGCGCAACAGGGGTTTTGGGCGCTTCGGGCGACTGTTTTGATGAAAATGGGCGGTGTTTTGTACAATTTCGGGCGTGCTCATCGGCCCCTTTTCGGGCCTCTTCGCGGGTTTTGATGAAAACGGCGGGTGTTTTGTACAAAACGGGGTCGGGGTCGTGCGACTCAGGTTAACGCGGGCGGAAAAGCCTGAAATTTCAGCGTTCTTTACTTTTGGTTAGGGGACATGTGGGGAACAGGGCGGCTGGAATGCGGGTCGTGGTTGCCGTGTTTGAGCTTCGGTTGGGACGCCGCTAGCGCTCGGTCTTTGGGGATGAAAGGCGTTAACAAGCGGTTACGAAAACCGTTGCGCGTTCGGGTCGGAGACGTCGCGTTTACCGGTTTGTTCAGGGGTGCAGAAAGGCACGGATTCGGGGGCGTTTTGCAGAGCTAAAATGATGTGCCGCGGCGCGCTGAGACGCCCCGTCGACGGGCCGCGGTGCGGCGATCTGAACGGTCCGCTAAAGCGCTTTATGGTGCCGTGTTCTTCTTCGTTGCGCGCTATTGCCTGGACCCATCCGTATCGCCGTGCCGGGGGGCGGCCCGGCGATGGGGCGGCGGGCTTACGCCCTTGATTCCGCCCTGGTGGTGCGTAGCTGGCACGTCGCAATGAGCCTGGCAGCGCTGCTTTGCGTGACGCCGTAGGGTGCGCTTTTACGGCGCACCTTCCCTCTCGCGCATCCCTGCAGGATGCGCTGCCGGGCGTCGCGCACTGCGGTGCAGTGCGCTGGTCAGACCCCCGACGCCACGATCGCCTCGGCCAGCACCGGCACGGTCGCCTCGTTCAGGCCCGCGATGTTCATGCGGCTGTCGCCGACCATGTAGATGCCGTGATCGTCGCGCATCTTGACCACCAGTTCCGGCGTTGTGCCCAGCCGCGAGAACATGCCCCGGTGCTGCGCCAGAAAGCCGAAGCGGTTGGAGTCGGAGCGGACCTCAAGTTCCTTGGCCAGCTTTTCGCGCAAGGACAGCATGCCCACCCGCATCTCTTCCAGTTCGGCCATCCAGTCGGCGCGCAGGGCGTCGTCGTTCAGGATCATCGTCACCAGCCGCGCGCCGTGGTCCGGCGGGAAGGAATAGTTCTGGCGGTTGAGGAAGCTGAGCGTGCCCTGGGCCACGGCCTTGTCGGTGCCGGCGGCGGTCATCATCAGGATGCCGGTGCGTTCGCGGTAGATGCCGAAGTTTTTCGAACAGCTGGCCGCGATCAGGCATTCGGGCACGCCTGCGGCCACGGCGCGGGTGGCGGCGGCGTCGGCCGCGAGCCCGTCGCCAAAACCTTGGTACGCGATGTCGATCATCGGGGTCGCCCCGGTGTCGTTCAGCAGCGCGATGATGGCGTCCCATTGCGGACCGGTCAGGTTGGCGCCCGTGGGGTTGTGGCAGCAGCCGTGCAGCAGCACCATGTCGCCCGGCTTGGCCTGTTTGATGTCGTCCATCATGCCGTCGAAATCGACGCCCCGCGTTTCGTCATCGAAGTAGCGGTAGGGGACCGCCTCGATCCCCAGATAGGCGAGGATGGTCATGTGGTTGGGCCATGTCGGGTTCGACACGAAGACGCGGCCCGAGGGCGAGGCCATCTTGAACAGTTCAAATGCCTGACGGACGGCACCCGTGCCGCCCGGGGTGGCGACCGAGGACACCGCCGCGCGGGGCACCGCATCGCCCAGTACCAGCGCGACCATGGCGTCGTTGAAATCGGGCGCGCCCGCGAGGCCGACATAGGATTTGGTGTCCTGCGTCTGCCAGAGCCGTTCTTCGGCGGCCTTGATCGCGCGCATCACCGGCGTGTTGCCGTGCGCGTCCTTGTAGACGCCGACGCCGAGGTCGACCTTTTGGACGCGGGGGTCGTCGCGGTACATCTGCATGAGCGCGAGGATTGCGTCGGGTTTCTGGGCGGTGAGGGTCTCAAACATCAGGCGTCTCCTGTGGCGACGGGCACGAGGGGGGAGGCCCCCCATTCGGCCCATGAGCCGTCGTAAAGGGACCAGCTGTCGTGGCCCATGCGTTCCAGCGCGAGGGCCAGCACGGCCGCCGTGACGCCCGAGCCGCAGCTGGTGATGATCGGTTTGGTGAGGTCAACACCGGCGGCCTCGAAGATGGCGCGGGTGTCGGCTTCGGATTTCATGGTGCCGTCGGGGTTCAGCACGCTGTCGTAGGGGACATTGCGGCTGCTTGGGATGTGGCCCGCGCGCATGCCGGGGCGGGGTTCGGGCGCGTCGCCGCGGAAGCGGGCCGCGCCGCGGGCGTCGACGATCTGCGGATCGCCCAGTTTGGACGCGCGGCTGACCTGGGTGACGTCGCGGACGAGGTGGTTCTGGAACCGGGCGGTCAGGTGGCGGTCGCGGATGACGGGGGGCATGTCCTCGACCGCGCGCCCCTCGGCCTGCCATTTGGGGAACCCGCCGTCGAGCACGGCGACGTCGCGAAAGCCCATCAGGCGGAACAGCCACCAGACCCGTGCGGCGGAAAACAGCCCCGCGCCGTCATAGACCACGACCTGATGCCCGTCGCCCACGCCCATGGCACGCATGCGGGACATGAACTTTTCCGGCGGCGGCGCCATGTGGGCCAGCTCGGAACGGGCGTCGCTGATCTCGTCAATGTCAAAGAAACGCGCCCCGGGGATGTGGGCCGCATCATACTCGGCCCGCGCATCGCGCCCGGCATCCGGCAGGTACCACGACGCATCGAGAATGCGCAGATCGGGGTCCTTGAGATGGGCCGCGAGCCAGTCGGTGGAGACAAGGGTTTTCGGATCATCGGACATGGGCACGTCCTTGGGGTTGGCGATGGTTTTGCCTTACGCCCGCGGGGGGAGGGTTTGCAAGGGGGGAGAGGGCGGTGCGCTGGTTGTGGGTGGCGGTGGTGCGCAGGGAGCGGACTTTGCAAAGTTGGTTCTTTCCTCCAAAGTCCGTGCTAATGGGATTATAGTTGGTTGCTAATTTTAATCATGACCGGAGAAGACGAGCACGATTTAACTGCACCAAAAATAGGTGACTACGTATGGTTGACGCCGGCATCGCCGAGTAACGCCCTTGAGCGGATGGTGGCCGAACTTCTGAAAGACAAATACGATGGGAACACAATTGTTAGATTGATGATTAGCCCATTGGGTCCAGAAGCTGTCTCGACTGCCTTCGGCGGCAACCACACAGTGCGTTTGGGTAATAGCTACCTTGCTCTACTGCGCGTCGACGGAGAACTCCAAGTCGAAATTCCCAGAACTCATCTGTCGCGGACGGGCCTTGATCGCACAATCAGTCATATCCGCTCGTTCACGGAGACTGTTTCGCTGCGCGATCAATATCTTCTGATAGTTGCAAAAGAGGCCACCGACCTCGGTCTAATAGGCGACGACAAAGTGGATGACTTAGACTTTGAGGCTGGCATAGCCGCTCTGCTACTTGGGCAAGAACTTGCTCGGAAATCAATATTTGATAATTTTTTTCACCTTCGGGAAGCGAAATTTTCGACTAGAGATATGAAACTTGTTAAGTCTTCGACGCGTGAGAAACCTGTCGTGTTGTTCGACGACTTACCGTCCGATCCATTCGGAAAGTTCTCCGAAAAAGAAATTCGCGCACTCAAGTTTTGCTACCGCGCCCACAAGACCAACGATGAAAACATGCGTCTCATTTTGTACTATTCTGCGCTCGAGATTCTCTTCGACGGTGATAGAAAATTCGGCAACAAACTCCGCAAGTTCTACTCTTTCTCAAACGAGCTAACCGCCGCATCAGATAAAATCATCAATGAGCTTAGAACGAAGAGGAAAGAGGCGATTCATCGGGGTTTGCACCGAGAGTTTACCGGGGAGTCAGAGCGATTGGTTCAAGCCGTTATATTGGACTGCGTTTTTGCTTCCTCGTGGGGAACACACGAAACGTCAATGTTGCGACATGTACTTCAGATCGGGTAACGAAACCAAGCAGTGGCGGAGGTAAAGTTTCGCTAAAGTAAGCCCCGTCGCCTCAAAATGTACGTCGGCTTTGGGCTGTAAGTACGGCACGGTCGACGTTGGCCACGGCTGTGTTATTCGGCGTCACTGATCAACGAGATACTCCACAGCCATTTGAAGTTCACCTTCGACAATCTGGACAGATGCAATCAAACCGGCTTGCGGCCAAAGACCGTCAACAGCATAGACTCTGAATTGCTCGATTTCGTACTTGCTCCCGCCGTCAACGTAGTCTTGTGGCACCAATCCTCCGGTGACGATTAAACCGGGCTGAGACAAAACAGCCGCTTCGAACAACCCACTGAGAGTATCATGATCGAGTTCGTAGAACTCTCCGATCACCAAACACTGTCTCAGTTGGCGGGCACCAACTATATGCAGATAAACCTCATCGTAAGCGTTGCCTTGTCGCAAGTATACAGAGACGGCGTTCCGGTCAGGACTTACCGATATCACTCGCTCCCCATAGACGCCCGGCGTTCGTAAACCCGCTAGATAGTTGTCTGTATCAAACAGAACTTGAGTGCAAACTTGTTTGAAGTGTTGCCAAACAGCGTTTGGCGAAATTCCCTCTGTCTGTTGGCCTTCAACACGTCCAGTTACCAGGATAGTTGCAATTGCCAACGCTTTCAAAAGTTTCATTGTAGCTCCCTTTCTGTTGGCCCCACACTATGCTCGATTTGCGCTCGACCAAAGGACCGCTTCGGGCTGAGACCGGCCAACCGCACAGTCTGCCCCGAACCACAGCTTCGACCAGCGTCAGCCCCCCACCCTAATGCCGCTCCTTCAGCAGCCGCTGCTTCTGCCGGTTCCAGTCGCGCTTGGCTGACGTGTCGCGTTTGTCGTGGAGTTTCTTGCCTTTGGCCACGCCGAGTTTCAGTTTGGCCATGCCCTTGTGGTTGAAATAGAGCACGATGGGCACGAGCGTCATGCCTTGGCGCTGGGTGGCGTTCCACAGGTCCTTGAGTTCCTTGCGGCTCACCAGCAGCTTGCGTTTGCGGCGTTCGTCGTGGCGGAAGCTTTTGGCCTGTTCATAGGGCGCGATGTAGCTGTTGGTGAGCCACAGCTCGCCGTCTTCGACCTGGGCATAGCTTTCGGCGATGTTGGCGCCACCTGCGCGCAGGGATTTGACCTCGGAGCCTTCGAGGACGATGCCGCATTCCAGATCGCTTTCGATGGCGTAATCGAACCGCGCGCGCCGGTTTTCGGCGGCGACCTTGTAGTTGGGGTCTGATTTTCCTTGGGCCATGGCAGGCGGATGTAGGGGCCGGGGGGGACGTGCGCAAGCCTCTTCACCTTTTCTGAACAAATTGCGTAAAACATGGCGAGATGAGGAGAGCGGCGTGATGCGTGTGATTGTGGCCCTGATGGCGTGCCTGGTGCTGGTGGCCTGTGTCGAGGGCGTGCCCGCGGGCGGCAAGGCGCGGGTGCTGGCCATGGGTGACAGCCTGATGGCGTGGAATTCCGGGCGCGGGCAGTCGGTGGCGCATGCGCTGGAGGCGCGGTTGGCGACCCCGGTGGTGGACCGGTCGGTGCCGGGGGCGAGTTTCCTCTACGGTCTGCCGATCAGCGGCAGCCTGGGCCTGCGGATCGAGCGGCAGTTTGTCGATGGCGACTGGGACTGGGTGGTGCTGAACGGGGGCGGCAACGATTTCCTGCTGCGGTGCAATTGCAGCCGGTGTGACCGGGTGCTGGATCGGCTGATTTCGCAGGATGGCACGGGCGGCGAGGTGCCTGCGCTGGTAGCGAGCCTGCGCGCGACGGGGGCGAAGGTGGCGTACCTGGGGTACCTGCGGACGCCGGGCGTGACGTCGTCGATTGAACGCTGTGGCGCGATCGGCGACCGGTTCGAGGCGCGGCTGGCCCGCATGGCGGCGCGCGATTCGGGCGTGGTATTCGTGTCGAACGCCGGGCTGGTGCCGGATGGCGACCGCAGTTTCCACGCGCAGGATCTGATCCACCCATCGGCCAAGGGCAGCGCGGCCATTGCCGCACAGGTGGCGCGGGTGATCGCGCCCTGAGGCGCTGCGCCCGTGCAGGCTGCGGGCCCATCGCAGAGTGACGGGGCAGCAGGACGGGGCGGCGTGACGTGGCGCGCCATGTCGTGCCGATGCACCAGGCCCCACGGCTTGCATGTCACCCATGCCTTTCCTCTGCAGTTGCCGGAGGGGCCTGTGCATCCGGGGCGGTCTTGATCTGGTATCTACTTGCGGTTTTGCACCGGACACTGGCCCGTGCTGTGACGCGGGACGGTGATTGTTGTGGGTTGGTTTGGCGGATGCATGTTACTCGTGTCTTTCCCGTGCGGTTGGCGGAGGCGCTTCTGCATCCGGGGCGAACTTGATCTGGTATCTGCTTGCGGTTCTGCACCGGACACCTGTCCATGCTGTGACGCGAGAGGGTGATTGTTGCGGGCTGCTTTGGCGGTGGCACGTCACCCATGTCTTGCTCGTGCGGTTGGCGGAGGGGCTTGTGCACCTTGGGCGGTCTGTTCTGGCATCTGCTTGCGGGTCTGTGCGGGACACCCGTTCGTGCTGTGACGCGGGAGGGTGATTGCTGCCGGTTATCTTGGCTATTGTGCGCCAGCCATGCCTTTCCCGTGCAGTTGCCGCACGGGCCTGTGCATCTGGGGCGGTCTGATCCAATATTTGCTTGCGGTTCTGCGCCGGACACCTGTCCGTGGTGTGACGCGGTTGGGTGATTGTTGTGGGTTGTTTTGGCGGTTGCAGCTCCCGCAAGCCTTTCCAGTGCGGTTGCCGGAGGGGCCTTGTGCATCCGGGGCGGTTTGACCTGGTATTTGCTTGCGGTCCTGCGCTGGGCATCTGTCCGTGCTGTGACGCGGTTGGGTGATTGTTGTGGGCAGTCTTGGCGGTCACGGCCTGCACGTCGATTTGCGCTGCTTCGCCGCTTGGGCGCGGGGCCGTGGCGGGGCGCGTTACGTGGCGTGAAAGTAGGCTTTTGTCGCCGCATCCAGCGGAAAATAGAGCTCGATCTTGATGTCTTCGAGGGTGACATCCTCGGGGGTGCCAAACTGGGAGAGCGTGGCAAAAAGCGACAGGCGCAGATCGTCCATGCGCAGCACTGTCGGGATCACCGGGTGGCGCGCCAGGGCCGCGGCGCTGCCGGCGGCTTCGAGGTGCGCGATGACCGGATCAAAGGCGGCGATGTGGCCCGCGGCGAGGCTTTCGAGCCGCAGCCGGTGCGCCGTGCGGGCGGCCAGTTCGGGCCAGTTCTCGATCACCTGCGGCAGCGCGGACGAGACCAGCAGGTCGAGCAGGCTGTCGCCGGACGCCACGCCCAGCATGCCATAAAGCGCCCGTGCGGGCGGGTTCATCTGCTGGATCGTCCAGAGCCGGTCCAGCGCCAGTGCGGGATAGGGGGCGTGCGTCTCGAGCATGTGGTCCACCGCCTGCCGGATCGGCGCCATGTCGGCATCGGTCCAGTCGCGGCTGGCAAAATGCGGGGCAAAGCCCGCGTCGCCGAGCATCTGGTTCTGCGCCGCCATCGGCAGCGCGAGCGCACGCCCCAGACGCAGCACCATGTCACGGCTGGGCCGCGCGCGGCCGGTTTCGAGAAAGGACAGGTGCCGGGCCGAGATGTCGGCGATGCCTGCCAGATCAAGCTGGCTGTAACGGCGCGCGCTGCGCCAGGATTTCAGGGCGGCGGGAAAACGGGTCATGGGGCGGGTGTAGCACGGGGCGGAGGGGCGGCGCACTTACCCGCGAGGTAATTGATTTGCCTTCCTGCGGGCCGTTAGCACGGCGGTGCACCAACGCAGGAGCCTGTCATGAACACCTTTCGCCTGACCCTGATGACGCTGTCCGTGATCTGGGCCGCCTTCACCCTGTTTGTCTTTGCCCGCGATGGCGCGGATTTCCTCACGCCCTATATGGCAGCACTGCCCGGCATGGGCTGGCCCGCGCATATTCATCTGGATTTCGCGCTGTATCTGGTGCTGAGCGGGTTGTGGCTGGCGTGGCGGTCCGGGTTTTCGGCGGGCGGTATCGCGCTGGGCGTTGTGGCGCCGTGGTTGGGGATGCTGTTTCTGGCGCCTTACCTCGTGTGGTTGATGGCGCGCGGCGCGCGCGCGCCGCAGGCCCTGCTTTTGGGGGTTCATGCGCGGACTTGACCGGTCCGGTCACGCGGCGCACCAATGGGGTCATGCTGAGCCTGTCCGACCTTGAAGCCGCCGCCCGATTTGTCCACGCCCGCATGGCGCCCACGCCGCAGCATCATTGGCCCTTGCTGAGTGCTGCGGCGGGCGCGGAGGTCTGGGTCAAGCACGAGAACCACACGCCCACCGGTGCGTTCAAGGTGCGCGGTGCGCTGACCTTCATGGACTGGCTGACCCGCACGCACCCGGATGTGCCCGGCATCTGCACCGCCACGCGGGGCAATCACGGGCAGGGGCAGGCATGGGCGGCGACGCAGGCCGGCCTGCGGGCGCTGGTCTATGTGCCGCGGGGCAATTCGGTGGAAAAGAACGCCGCCATGCGCGCCTTTGGCGCGGAACTGGTGGAGTTTGGCGACGATTTCGATGCTGCCCGGCAAGAGGCGTACCGCGTGGCGGACGCACAAGGGCTGTTCATCGTGCCGCCCTATCATCCGGAACTGGTGCGCGGGGTGGCGACCTATGCTTATGAGCTGTTTTCAGCGCAGCCGGATCTGGACACCGTCTATGTGCCCATCGGCTGCGGGTCTGGGATCTGCGGGACGATTTTGGCGCGCGACGCGCTGGGCCTGAAGACGCGCGTGGTCGGCGTGGTGTCAGAGAACGCGCAGACCGCGAAACTGTCGGTTGAGGCGGGGCATTTGGTCGAGACCAATTCGGCCGCGACCTTCGCCGACGGGATGGCGGTGCGGATCCCGGTGCGGGCGGCGTTCGACGTCTATGCCACGGGGGCCGAGCGGATCGTGAGCGTGAGCGATGATCAGGTGGCTGACGCGATCCGGCTCTATTTCACCGCCACGCACAACGTGGCCGAAGGGGCAGGCGCCGCGCCACTGGCCGCGCTGATGGCCGAGCGGGACAAGATGGCGGGCAAGCGGGTGGGCGTGATCCTGTGCGGCGGCAACATTGATACCGCGTGGATGCAAGAGGTGCTGGCGGGGCGCACGCCGCAGGTCGCTTGAGCGTTGCCCGCCGCACCGTGGGTGTGGGTGCGCTGACGGCGCACCGCGGTGCTAGTTCGGGGTCATGTCGTCGGGCTGGACGCCAAAGCCGGGGGTGATCTTGAGACCCTCGGGCGGCAGTTCGCGGTCATAGACGACAAGGCCCAGCCCGTATTCCACCGCGTCTTCGGCGGCGAGGCGCAGCGCCTCTTCGTCGATGGCGGCGGGGCCGTCCTTGAGCTCGCCCGCCTTGACCACCTTGATCTCGAGCCAGCCCATTTCCTGCGCGCCGCCCACGGCGGCCTCCTGGCCTTCGACCTGGTTCCCGGCTGTGGCAAAGAGCATGAGCGCGTGGGGCGAGCCTGCGGGCACGGGGATGTCGTCACTGATCCCGGCCACGGCTTCGGCGAAATACATGAAAAGTTTGGCGTCGTCGCTCATTGGTCCAATTTCCGTTAATGAATACCCTGGCCCCGACTATCGGCGGGCGCGGGCAGGGCGTCAACAGAATGATTGGGGGGACGGCGGGGACCATTTTTCGTCGAAAAATGGGGGGTGTGGCAAAGCGCGGCGCCTGGGGTCAGACGCCGCGCGGTGTGGTGGATCGGCCCTCCGGGGGCGGTTTATTTGGCGAAATGAAGGTGCCGACGGAGGGCCTTGTGCCTTAGTTCACCGATTTGGCGTCCACCACGTCGGTCTCGATCGCCTTGGTCGAGGCAATCTCGATCCGTCGGGGTTTCAGGGCTTCGGGCACTTCTTTTGCCAGGTCGATGTGCAGCATGCCGTCGGCGTGCGACGCGCCGGTGACCACCACGTGATCGGCAAGGTGGAAGCGCCGCTCGAACGCGCGCGTGGCGATGCCGCGGTGCAGGTAGGTCTTCTTGTCCTCGTCGGCCTTGCGGGCCGCGATGACCAGCGCCTTGTCCTTGACCTCGACACTCAGATCCGCTTCGGAAAACCCGGCCACGGCCACCGAAATCCGGTAGGTGTCGTCATCAGTTTTCTCGATATTGTAGGGCGGATAGCTGTTGGAGCCGGTATCGGTGGCAAGCACCCGATCCATCATGTCGGCGATCTGGTCAAAGCCGACGGTTGCGCGGTAAAGTGGTGCAAAATCATATGTACGCATCGTGATCCTCATCGTTTGAGCGATTACAAGAGCCGGCCTTCCGTTCCTGGACAGGCCAGCGGGTTGCTATGTTTTCGGACCCCGATTGGGCATCCGATGATCGTCAGATGGGGATGGTTTTTCGGCAGTTCAAGGGGGCTGTCAGCCGCCTGGCCGCACGAATTTCGCGCCGATGCCGGTGCGGTTTCCGCCACTGCCGACCCGCAGGCGGCGGACCTGTGCGCGGGGCGGGGCGACCTGCATGTTCATCTGGCGCTTCAGCTCGGTCACGCGGGCGGGCAGCGTCATGGCAAAGGCGCGGTGTTCGCCTGCCACCTTGGACATCGAAGAGATCACGCCAACGATCTGCCCGCGCCCGTTCCTGTGCGAAAACACCGGCGCGCCGGACGAACCATAGGTGACGTCGCAATCCAGTTCCAGCGCATCGCCGCGCCGTGCCAGAAGCTGGCACTGTTTTTGCCGCGACTGCACGTTCGACCGGCCACGGCCATAGCTGACCACGCTGACCGGGCCGGGTGTGATCGCCTCGGAACTGAGATAGAACGGTGCCACCTCGAAGGTCGAGATCGGCTCAGCCAGCCGGATCAGCGCCACGTCATAGGTGACATTGCGTTGGTCAATGGCCGCCAGCGGGCGGAATTCGGCGTGTGCGGTGGCGGCCGAGGCGCGGCGCGTTGCTTCTGCCGCGCCATTGCGCAGCCCGGCGTGAAAGCGGATGCTGTCCAGCGGCCATCGCTGATCCGTGCCGGGTTTGTACAGACAATGCGCCGCCGTCAGCACCAGATCGCGGGCAATCAGTGTGCCGGAACATTGCCCGCGTCGGCCGAAATCGATGCGGCCGACCGCCTTGTAACTGGCGGCAGCATATTCAGTGTCGAGCGCGCGCAGCTGTGTTGTCTGTGCGCCGGCCGCCCCGGTCAACAGGGCAAATGCTATGGCCCACAGTACCTTCATGGCTTCACGAACTTTGCGCCGGTGTCATGACCCTGACCCACGCGCTGCCAATCCCGGTCCGGCGCGCCGGCCATGGTTTCCAGCAACAGGTCCAGCGGTGCGTCCACCGGCGTGCCCAGCGACACGGCCTCTTGCCCGACCTGCCCCTTGGCGGTAACCACCGACACGATGTCGACCCGCCCCGGCCCCATGACAAAGATCGGCGCACCCGAGCTGCCCAGTTCGACCGAACAGGACGTGACCAGAACCCCGTCCTGCAAGCCGATGACCCGGCAGAAATCCTGCAACGACGGCGCTTCCTCGCGCCCCTTGCCGTAACTCACCACGGCAATCGCGGCCCCACGGCGCGGCCGCGTGGCGATGCCAAAGGGTTTGATGCGCCCGTCGCGGATCGGATGATCAAGCTGCAACAGTGCCAGGTCAAAGCGCATCTGGTCGGTCCGGGTCTGGTGGCCGGGGTCGTATTCGGGGTGCACGAGCGTGCGGCGCACGGTACGGCTGGCCGAGGCACGGCCATCGCGCCACCCGGCCAGAAAGGCAATCTCGGTTTCCGGAACGGGGGCACCTGTGTCCTTGTCAAAGAGGCAATGCGCCGCCGTCAGCACGAGGTCATCGGCAATCAGTGCGCCGGTGCAGAACCCCGACGGGCCCAGATCGAGCCGCCCCACGGCTTCCCAACCGCGCGCATCGATCCCCGAGGCGATGCGGCGCAGTTTCGAATCCTGAGCAAAGGCTGTGGACGTCACAACCAGTGCCATGAGCGAAAGGGCCATCCATCGCCGCATCAATCTCTCCGTTCCCCGTCCCGTGGGTCCTTGGACTACGCAGCAATGGCGGCGAAAATAGGGCAACACCCCAAATTTGAAGAAAAAACCACCTGTCCGGTGTGGCGCGCCGGTCCCCTGCTTCTCTGTTTCAAAAAAATCCCCCCCGGAGGGTCGGCTGGCCATCCGTGCCGCCGATATCGTGGGTGCAATCGCGCAGGCATTGCGCTAGGTCATGCGCATGACCTGGATCGACCGTCTCACCCTGTTTTTGCCGATGGATTTTGCGGCGCTGGCGCTGCTGGTGGGCGGTGCGCTGCTGATTGGCTGGCGGATCGAGCATGCCAGTGCCAAACGCCCCTCGACGTCGCAGATCATGGCCGGGTACCGGCGGCTTTGGATGCAGCAGATGATGGCGCGCGAGGCGCGGATCTTTGACGCGCAGATCGTTGCCAGCCTGCGGCAGGGCACGGCTTTCTTTGCCTCGACGTCGGTGATTGCCATCGGCGGCACGCTGGCGCTGATCGGCAATGCCGAGATGCTGGCCGGCATCGCCAATGACCTGACATTGATGCAGGCGCCGGTTTTCGTTTGGGAAACCAAGATGTTGGTGGTGGCCCTGTTCCTGGTCAACGCATTCCTGAAATTCGTCTGGGCGAACCGTCTGTTTGGCTATGCCTCGGTTGTGATGGGCGCGGTGCCGATTGATCCCACCGACCCCGACTGTGCGACCCGCGCCACCCAGGCCGGAGAGATCAACGTGACCGCGGCGCGGTCGTTCAACCGCGGCCTGCGCGCGCTGTACTTTGCGCTCACAGGGGTGGCGTGGCTGGCGGGGCCGTGGACGTTGATCGCGGCGACGCTGTTCACGCTTGCGGTGATCTGGCGGCGCGAGTTTGCCTCGCAATCGCGTACCATCCTGCTGGGCACGAAGACGTGAGCAGACAGGCGCGCCTGCCGCGGTACACTGCCGCCATGAAACGTCTTGCCCTGATCGCCCTGCTGGCCTCCCCCGCCTTTGCCGAAGAGCCGGTGATCGAGGACGTTACCCTGACCCGCACCGCACCCGAGACCTACACCGTGTCGGTGACCATCCGGCATCCCGACACCGGCTGGGATCACTATGCCGATGGCTGGCGCGTGCTGGACATGGACGGGAACGAGCTTGGGATGCGGGTGCTGTACCATCCGCACGTGGATGAACAGCCCTTTACCCGCAGCTTGGGCGGCGTGCGCATCCCGGCAGGCACCACCGAAGTTCAAATACAGGCCCGCGACCTGCCCGCCGGGTGGAACGCGGGTACCACGGTCGTCGCTGTGCCTGCCTCTTCTGGCTAGAAGTATCTTGGGGGACGGCGCAGCCGGGGGGCAACGCCCCCTCAAACATGTCGTCGCGCAGCGGCAATTGGATCACGCACGGTGATAGGGCGCACCGGCGAGGATCGATGCGGCGCGGTAGAGCTGTTCGGTCAGCATCACGCGCACCAGCATGTGCGGCCACACCATCGCGCCAAAGGACATCAGGTGATCCGCCTCGGCGCGTAGGGACGGGTCGATCCCGTCCGCGCCGCCGATCACCAGCGCCAGGTCGCGATGCCCCGCATCGCGCCAGCCTGCGATGCGGCGGGCAAAGGCCGGGGACGGCTCGGTTTTGCCGCGTTCGTCAAGGCAGCACAGGATCGCGCCGTCGGGCACGGCGCGGCGCAACAGGGCCGCCTCATTCGCCATGCCACCGCCCTTGCGGTCGTCGATTTCGGATATGGTCAGCGGGCCCAGCCCCAGCGCACGCCCGGTGCGGTCGAACCGGGTTGCGTAGTCGGACACGAGATCCGCCTCTGGCCCACCGCGCAGGCGGCCCACCGCGCAAATGGTCACGCGCATGAAGGCAGGGTCAGTTGGTTGCGGCCAGCCCGGGCTGCCACATCTTTTCCAACTGGTAGAATTCGCGCACTTCCGGCCGGAACACGTGTACGATCACGTCGCCGGTGTCGATCAGCACCCAGTCGCCGGTGTCCTTGCCCTCGGTCCGGGCGATGACGCCAAATTCGGATTTCAGCCGTTCAGCCAGCTTTTCCGAGATCGCGGCCACCTGCCGGGACGAGCGCCCGGAACAGATCACCATGTAATCGCCTATCGCGGTTTTCCCGCGCAGGTCGATCTGGACGATCTCTTCGGCTTTGTCATCGGTGAGAGAGGTCAGCACAGCCTCAAGGAGCGCCTCGCTTGTGGCAGCTGTTTGGGAAGCGGCGTTCATCGCCGCGGCTCCATCAGCGGCTTTGGCCGCTTGCAGAGAGATTGACAGGACATTGTCCTCCTATCGCAAGTGCACCGCGCCCCGGTGCTGGGTAACGACATGGTAGCAACGGGCATATGACATTTCAATGAAACTGCGCCCTTTGCGCGCAGGTTTGCGCGCGCAGTGCACAAATCGGGGACGGGGGCTAGGCTTGGCCATGGCCGGAGGCGTTGCTATCTGGGCGGGACATTGGACAGTGCTGGGGCGTAAGGCATGGAGCAGACAGAAAACACGGCAAGCTGGAACGAGCGGCAGCGCGAAGCGCGGCCAAACGCGGTGACCGTCGGGCTGGCTGTGGCA
Organism: Pseudomonadota bacterium; assembly: GCA_038532285.1. Lineage (GTDB taxonomy): Bacteria > Pseudomonadota > Alphaproteobacteria > Rhodobacterales > Rhodobacteraceae > Tateyamaria. Next base: position 28,784 of record JBCBAV010000030.1, read on the forward strand.
TTGGCGGTTTGTGCTGCGCTGTTGGCGCTGGTCGGACTGACCGAACCGGACGGGCTGGCGCAGCGGATGCTGTTTCTGGCGGCCCTCGTGCTGACCACCGGCGACGTGCTGGACGGGGCCGGGCTGGCGCGCCGCGACACCGCGCGGATCCGCGACGCGCATGCCTGGGTCTTTGCCTTTTACATGGGCAGCTTTTGGGTCGTTGGGGTGGCATTGCTGATGCACCCCGCAGCCTTTGTGCCGGCGGTCTGGCTGCCGGCGGCCGTTGTTTTCGGCCTGATCATGGGGCTGACGCCACTGGGGGGCGGGCGCAAAGCGTCGTCCACCCGGTATGACCTCGAATTTCCACGCACGGACACGCCCGGCGGACGGTTGATGTATTTCGGCTGGCCTTTTGTCTATCTGGCGGTCGTGGCGGGCCTCTGGGCCTTTCCGCCCGACGATGGGTGGCAACCGGATTACGTGATGTTTCAGGCGGTATTCCTGATGGGGCTGGTCCCGCTTTACGGGCCGCGCCGCGATCTGCCCGCGCTGTGGTTTGGCGGCTGGCCAAAAATCGCCGGCATGGGTCTTTTGGTGCTGGCGCTGGCGGCGTTCTAGCGGGGCGGTTGGTCTTGCGAGACTCGCACGGTTTGGCTATGCAATCTGCGATGACACGGATTTTCGACATGGACGACCGGGCGCGCCTGCGTGAGCGGTTTTATGCGGCGACCTTTTCGGTCCTGGGCCGCCTATCCTGATCCATGTCGCGCGCTTGCGCACCCGAAACAGCACGACAGCCATTTCCGAGGGAGAGGACCATGTCCCCCAAAACGCTTTATGACAAAATCTGGGATGCCCATGTGGCCCACGAGGCCGAAGACGGCACCTGCCTTCTCTATATCGACCGGCACCTGGTACACGAGGTGACCAGCCCGCAGGCCTTTGAGGGGTTGCGCATGGCGGGCCGCAAGGTGCACGCGCCCGACAAGACCATCGCGGTGCCCGATCACAACGTGCCCACGACGGCGGGCCGCGAAGATCCCAAGAACATGACCGAAGACAGCGCCATCCAGGTCGATGCGCTGGACAAGAACGCGCGTGAGTTTGGCATCCACTACTACCCCGTGTCGGACATCCGGCAGGGCATCGTCCACATCGTCGGGCCGGAACAGGGCTGGACCCTGCCGGGCATGACCGTGGTCTGCGGTGACAGCCACACCGCCACGCACGGCGCGTTCGGTGCGCTGGCCCATGGCATCGGCACGTCCGAGGTCGAACACGTTCTGGCCACGCAGACGCTGATCCAGAAAAAATCCAAGAACATGAAGGTCGAGATCACCGGCACGCTGGCCCCCGGTGTCACGGCCAAGGACGTGGTGCTGACCATCATCGGCGAGACCGGAACCGCTGGCGGCACCGGCTACGTGATCGAGTATTGTGGCGAGGCGATCCGGTCGCTGTCGATGGAAGGGCGCATGACCATCTGCAACATGGCCATCGAAGGCGGCGCGCGCGCGGGCCTGATCGCGCCCGACGAGACCACGTTTGACTACTGCAAGGGCCGTCCGCACGCGCCCAAGGGCGCGCAGTGGGAAGCGGCGATGGACTGGTGGAAGACGCTTTATTCCGACGACGACGCGGCGTGGGACAAGGTCATCACCATCCGCGGCGAAGACATCGCACCGTCGGTGACATGGGGCACCTCGCCCGAGGACGTGCTGCCGATCACCGCAGCCGTGCCCGCGGCAGAGGATTTCGAAGGCGGCAAGGTCGGCGCGGCGCAACGCTCGCTCGACTACATGGGCCTGACGCCCGGCACCCCGCTCAAGGACATCGAGATCGACACCGTGTTTATCGGATCGTGCACCAATGGCCGGATCGAGGACCTGCGCGCCGCGGCGCAAGTGGTCAAGGGCAAGAAGATCGCGGTCAAACGCGCGATGGTTGTGCCTGGCTCGGGCCTTGTCCGGGCGCAGGCCGAGGAAGAGGGGCTGGCCGATATTTTCAAGGAGGCCGGGTTTGAATGGCGCCTTGCCGGCTGTTCCATGTGCCTCGCCATGAACCCCGACCAGCTGAGCGAGGGCGAGCGCTGTGCGTCAACCTCGAACCGCAATTTCGAGGGCCGTCAGGGGTTCAAGGGGCGCACGCACCTTGTATCACCCGGCATGGCCGCGGCGGCGGCGATCACCGGCAAGCTGACGGATGTACGCGAGTTGATGTGAGCGCGATGGGTATCCTGCAACCAGATCTGTTTGGGAACAACCGGGCGGCTGACGTCGTTTGTCCGGTGACTCAAGCAATTCTGGAGATTGGATATGACACATCGCGTATTGTTCATCTTGTCTGGCGTTTTCCTGCTGTTGGGCGGGTTCTGGGCGCTGCTGGTGCCGTTTGCCGCGTCGCTGGCGGCGACGCTGTATGCCGGGGCGGCCTTTGCCGCGGCGGGTCTGCTGCACGTCATCGCCGCCTTTCGCAGCAGCGAGGATCGGCTGTGGAACGGCACGTTCGGCCTGTTGGGCATCGTGCTGGGCATTTCGTTCGTGTTCAATCCGCTGAGCGGAATGCTGTCGTTGACCATCTTGCTGGGCGCGCTGTTTTTCGCTTCGGGGATCATGCAGATCTATTTCGCGTGGAAGCGCCGCAGCACGGACAGCGTGTGGATGCTGGGCATTTCGGGGTTGGTGTCCGTGGTCCTGGCGGTGCTGATCGGCGCCAACATCTTTGCCGCGACCATCGTGGTGCCCGGCGTCGTGCTGGCGATCGAGCTGATTACCACCGGTGTGGCGCTGTTGATGATGCGCCCGCGCAAGGAACCGGAACCCAAAGGCACGCCCGCCGAGGCGTAGGCCGAACCAAATTGAATGCAAAGGCCACGTGCGATCCCGCGCGTGGCCTTTTTCGTGTTTATTCCGCAAAGGAGGTCCATGATGGACAAGTTTGACACCCTCACCGGGATCGCGGCGCCGATGCCGCTGGTGAATATCGACACCGACATGATCATCCCCAAGCAGTTCCTGAAGACGATCAAGCGGTCGGGGTTGGGCGTGAACCTGTTTGACGAGATGCGGTATGATCGGCAGGGCAACGAGATCGAGGATTTCGTGCTGAACCAGCCGCAATATCGCGCCACCGAGATCCTGGTCGCGGGCGAGAATTTCGGCTGCGGCTCCAGCCGCGAGCATGCGCCTTGGGCGATCA
>JBCBAV010000031.1:0-31116 GCA_038532285.1 Pseudomonadota bacterium
GGGTCGTTCGAAAGCCCTACACCAGCGAGCGCCGCAGGCGCGCGTTTTGCGGCGTGCACATTCGGGGCGGATTTGGCTGGCGGGCACGCTGATGGCGGTGCCGCTGACCATTCCCCTGATCAACTTGATCATTCCCATTCTGGGGGCGGCCACATTTACACATCTATATCACGGGCTTGTCCGCGAAAACTGACCGACCGGCAGGGCCGGGTGGCAGATCGGCCCTTCGAGGAGGATTTTTTGAAACAGAGAAGGGGGACCGGTGCGTTTTTATGCAAACCGGTCAGTCTGGTGTGAGGTCAAAGAAGGTGAAGTTCCGCGGGTCCAGCCAGCCTGCAAAAATGATGCCTGCGATGATGGCCCACAGAACAAGCGCGACCCAAGTGACGATCCACGCCTTGCGCTTGGTGTGATGGTGTTCCGGCGCGCCTGCATGGGTCCCCGGCTCGATCTTGCCCAGATCCCCTTGGGTCTGCACCTTGATCGGCAGCGCGATCAGAAAACACATCCACCAGATCACGGCGTAGAGAACAAGAGCCGAGGTAATCCCCATTACACTTGCTCCAGTTCCGTCAGCGTGCCGTTCATGTCCTTTGGGTGCAAGAAAAGAACCGGTTTGCCGTGGGCACCAATCTTGGGCTCGCCATCGCCCAGGACGCGCAGCCCGCTGGCTTTGAGGTGGTCGCGGGCGGCAAGGATGTCTTCGACCTCGTAGCAGACGTGATGGATGCCGCCTGACGGGTTCTTGTCCAGGAACCCCTGGATTGGGCTGTTGTCACCCAGAGGGTAGAGCAATTCGATCTTGGTGTTGGGCAGTTCGATAAACACAACAGTGACGCCGTGATCGGGTTCATCCTGCGGGTCACCAACCAAAGCCCCCAATGCGTCGCGGTACTGTTCTGACGCGGCTTCGAGGTCGGGTACTGCGATGGCCACGTGGTTGAGACGTCCGATCATCATGTTGCTCCTGTGGTCGATAGTTAGGCACTTATGCGGGCCGGACAAGGGCCTGCACAAGGGGCGAATTAACGCGCTGTTAGGCATCCGCACTTAACCTTTGAGTCGCATTGGCATGGAGAGTGAGATGGATAGCGACGGCCCTTTTAAACCGAACTATCCCGCACCGACGGCGATGCGCCCACTTTTGGGCCTGACGGTGCTGGTGATCGAAGACAGCCGATTTGCCTGCGAGGCAATGCGGCTTTTGTGCCTGCGATCGGGCGCGCGGATCAGGCGCGCGGACACGATGCGCGCGGCGCGGCGTCATTTGCAAGTGTATCGCCCGTCGGTCGCGCTGATCGACATTGGCCTGCCGGACGGAAACGGCACGGATTTGATCCGCGAGTTGACGATCAGCCAGCATCGGCCTGACGTCGTGTTGGGTATTTCGGGCGATGTCACGGCCGAAGCGCCGGTGCTTGCGGCTGGAGGTGATGGTTTCATGACCAAGCCTGTGGTTTCGCTGGCAGAGTTTCAGGAGACAATTCTAGCCCATTTACCCCATGAAAGGCGCCCGGCCGGGCCGCGCCCCGTGACCGAAGAGGTGATCGAACCAGATCTGCTGGCCTATCGCGATGACATGATGCACGTGGCGGATATCATCGAGGAAGCGTCCGACGGAAGGACAGCCGACTATGTGGCGCAGTTTCTGTCAGGTGTTGCCCGCAGTGCCCGTGATACCGATCTTGAGATGGCGGCACGGGCCCTTGCCGCGCAAAGGGCGCGTGGTCTCGGTATCTCTTCCGAGATGGCGCATGTTGCGGGATTGGTGCAGGCGCGGTTGGCAACCAAGGCCGCGATCTGAGCCGCGGTGCGGCTGCTGCCGATGGTGCGCTTGCCCGTCGCATAAGCATGACCGACATTGCGCGGCTTGCCATATTTCGGACTTAGCCCGCGGTTGGCAGGCCCGGATCGCTGGATACCCGGACAAGGCGCGTCAGATCGGCGAGGCGTTCGCGTTGTTGCCCGGATCCGTCAAAGTTCGACGGATGCAGCCACGCACCAAACGCTTCCTGCAAGGCGGGCCATTCGGTGTCGATGGCAGCGAACCAGGCAGTGTCGCGGTTGTGGCCCTTGACCACCGCAGCATGGCGGAAAATACCTTCGTAGCTAAGCCCGAACCGTTCCGCTGCGCGACGTGAGGCCGTGTTCAGTGCGTCGCATTTCCATTCGAACCGGCGATAGCCGGCGTCGAACGCCCACCGCATCATTTGGAAAATTGCGTCGGTCGCTGCCGGTGTCCGTTGCAACGCGGGGCTGAAATTGATGTGGCCCACCTCGATACTCCCGGCATCCGGATGGACACGCAGATAACTCGCGACGCCTTCGAATGCACCGGAGGTCTTGTTGCCGATGGCAAAGAAATGCGGATCGGTACCGTTTTCCTGATCCCGGACCCAACGATGGTACTGAGAGGACGATGAAAACGGTCCATAGGGCAAAAAATTCCAAACCTGATCGGCATTTGCAAAGGCACGGTAAAGCAGCGCTGCATGACGATCCGCGCTTAGTGGTTCAAGGCGGGCGTATGTGCCTTCGAGCACCAAGGAAGGGTGAGGTACAGGGGGCGGCGTCCAGTTGGGAACAGGCGCATGATTGATCTGGTATTGCGACGTCATACCGGGACGTTAGGCAACTTTTGAAAAGCCGGAAACAGGCATTTTGCGCCGCGACGCCGAAATTGCCTCAGAGCAGCAGACGCGGATCGCCCCCCATTTCCAGACCGGGAAAGACCGCAGTCTCAAGCGTTCCACGATCCAGTCCCATCAGTCCGGCCATGATCCACGCCACATGCGCGCGCACGTCGCGCGTCGGCATAAGGTCGCGGTTTTGGTAAAGATCGCTTGCGCGCAGGCCGGGCCAATCGCCATGCACGCGCCCACCGCGTACCGCGCCACCGGCCATTACCATCATGCCGCCTGTGCCGTGATCGGTGCCGCGTGTACCGTTTTCGCGGGCGGTGCGCCCAAACTCGGTCAGGGCGACAACCGTTGTACGTTCCCATACATGCGAACCGAGACCGAATTTCAGTGAATTGAGCGCATCGGCGAATTGCCCAAGCGCGCGGCTCATCGCGCGGGTCTGACCGCTATGGGTGTCCCAGCCACCAAGTGAAAAAGCGGCGATGCGCGCATCCTCGGCCAAGCGTTGTGCTGCGAATTCGGCGATCTTCACGTGCGCACCCCGGCGGGAGATACCGCCGCCCGTTTCAGTTTCGGCATCCAATGCGGCGAGAATTTGCGCCTCTTGCCAGGCGGCATGCAGGGCGGGATCGCTTTCTGTGACAAGCGTCATCAGTTGTTCGGTCACCGGGCTGAGGCCAAGCGACACGTCTGGCGACCAGTTCGAAACGTCGGCCGGGCCTTGCAGCAGCTTCATGTCGCTGCGCCCGATCGCATAAGCAGTTTGGGCAGTGATGCCCGGCACAGCCTGCAACATCCGGTTCAACCAACCGTCGCGCACGCCGGCCATGGTTTCGGTGCCTGCTTCGAGCAGATCCTGACCGTCGAAATGGCTGCGTTTGTCGCGGTAGGGGGTCGATACCGCCTGTACAAATCCCAGTTCGCCTGCGCGCCACATGGGCAACAAGGCGGCGAGCGCGGGGTGCAGCGCGTAAAAACCATCCAGATCATGCGCCCCCTGATCCGGACCGCCTGCCAGCGTCGGACGCAAATGTCCAAGCATCGGGTCGCCATATGGACGCACCACATCCAGCCCGTCCATGCCACCGCGCAGGATGATAACCACCAGGCGATTTTCCGCAGGTGTCGCCGCGAAAGTAACCGGAGTGATCAACGGACTGGCGGCGAGTGAACAGCCAATCAAGCCAGAGCGCAAGAAATCGCGACGATTGAAATTCATGGCCCCTACCTCCTCTGAAACGCGGGTGACATAAGGACAAGGCCAATGCCTTCGCGTCGATTTTCGGCGGATGCTGCGGCAAAGCGAATGACTTTGCTCGCGCGTGTGCCGAGGCTGGACGCGACGAAATCGCGGGGATCAGGCAGAACGCGCAAGATGAATTCCGGCGCGTTCATTGCCCACTGGACCCTGCCCGCGATGCCTTGGGGCGTGATCCAGTGCGGATCTTCTTCGGGCCAGCCATCGGGGCCTGCAGGGCGCTGCCATTGCTGACCCATGGCGGTGAGGGGACGCGAAATGATCCGGCGCATCTTGCGTTCGCCAAACCGCATCAACTTGGCCTCGGGTACCGCAAGCGCTCGCATGGCGGACGCCATGAAATCCTGTGGTGGTTTGATGTTTTGCAGGTGCGGCTCCCACGCATTGGGATGCGACAGAAGCGCTTCGTAAAGCGCAAGGAGATCGCCGCCAGTGTCGAGATATGTCGTCTCGAGCCGGGTGACGAGGTCAGGGTCAGGTATGTCGGCGACAAAGTGTACCGCCAGCTTGTGTGCAATGTGGCGGGCGGTGGCCGGATGGCGGGCCAGGTCACGCAACGCTGCGCGGATCGGGGCAGTCCCGCCGGTGTCGCTGTGGGTCACGCCCAGCAGTGTCTCAGGCCCTGGTTCCACGAAATCCTTGCGAAAGACAAAGCCATGCCGTGGCCGAAACGAGAGGCCGGTGAATAACTCTGCCAACTGCCGCACATCGGTTTGGGCATAAGGCCCGTCCACGCCTAGAGTGTGCAGTTCAAGAACCTCGCGCGCGAGATTCTCGTTGAGCCCGTTCTGGCGTTTTTTGCCGCGGACACTTCGCGGACCCATCGACCGCATTTGATCAAGATAAAACAGCATCACCGGGTGCATCACTGCGGCTTGCAGCAATTCCCCGAATTTGCCTGCTATGTTTGGGCGAATTGCTTCTTCGATGTAAGGCGATGTCGCACGGCGGCTGACGCCTTGTTTGCCATGTGCCGTGAAGTGATCGGCCCAGAAGGCGATCAGTCGTTCGCGAAAGGCGGTCGGTGTCCAGATCTGGCGCAAAAGCATGTGCCCGGCCCAACGCAACCCGTCCTTGCGTGCGATTGCATTGAGCTGGTTGCGGCGCTGTCTTGCGGCCGCGGCATCGGGCGTGCCGCGTTTTTGGCGTCGGATGCGGTTGGCCTCGGCAACCGCGATCATACGGGCCCGGAACATATCGAATGGTTCGATCGGAAATTGCGCGGCCATGTCGTCGGCGCCGGTCAACCCGGCGAGCATATCATCAACCCGCTCAGGCGGCGGGACATCCGGCGCGAGGCCATAGCCAAATCGGAGGTCAGCCAGTTCCGGATCGAAGGAGCGCATGGTGATCTACCTGCCAGGTGGTTCGGTCCTGATACGCAGGCTAGCGGAGTTTCCGTCGCTTTTCATCTGCTGCGCCGCCGGTGGCGGTCTGCTGCTTATGCGTTGCGGTCGGGGACCCATTTGTCGGCGAGATCGCGCAGGGCGCGGGCGAGGATCAGCAGATCCAGCCCGGTGGCCACGAAACGCGCGCCAGATGCCAGCATGTCCTTCGTCATCTCGGGTGTGGTGGCAAGCACGCCGGGCGCCTTGCCAGCCGCTTCGATCCGTTGGAATGCGTCCTTGATGGTCGCGTTGACATCGGGGTGTGTCAGCTGGCCCATATGCCCCATGTCGGCGGATAGATCGGCCGGTCCGATGAAGACCCCGTCTATGCCTTCGACCGCTAGGATCGCATCGAGGTTTTCGATGCCCTTGCGGTTTTCGACCTGGATCAGCAGGCAAACCTCGTCGTCGGCCGTGGGGCCGTAGTCGGTGATCGCGCCAAATTTCGAGCATCGTGCACCGGAGTATCCCACGCCACGCCCGCCAACCGGGGGATACCGCACGTCGTGCACCAGTTGGGCTGCCTGTTCGGCAGTTTCGACCATCGGCACCAGGACGGTCTGTGCGCCCGCGTCGAGCACCTGTTTCAGGATCCACGTTTCGCCCACGGGCACGCGCACTGCCGCGTGGCTGTCGCTGGCCTCGAGCGCCATCAACTGCAGGCGGATCCGGCTGATATCATAGGGCGTGTGTTCGCTGTCGATCAGCAGCCAGTCGAAGCCTGCCGTGCCAGCGATTTCCGTGGTCAGGGGGTCGCCGATGGACAGCCAGCAGCCGATGACGGTTTCGCCTGCCTTGAGCGCGGCTTTGAACGGATTGTGCGGGGCGGGCATGGTGCAATTCCTTTGGATGGTTTGGCGCGAGAATACGCGGCGGGGCGCGCTTGGCAACTCGGCCCTCCGGGGGGGATTTTTTTGAAACAGAGAAGAGTGGACGGGCGCGCCCGGGTCGGAGGTGTCAGAGCACCTTGATCACGTCCTTTTCCACTGCGAGCATATAGCCTCGGCGCGCGATGTTCTTGACCAGAAGCTCGCTGACGATCTGGTTGCCCAGGCCGTCGCGCAGGCGTTTGATCCGGGTGGCGCCCGCGGCTTCTTCGCAGTCAGCGGCGGTGCGGCCCGAGATCATCGCTTCGATTTCGGATCCCGTGAGCACGTCGTCATCCATCCGCGCTTCGGCCAGCACGGACATGGTTTCCATGGCGGCTTCGGTCAGCTTGAAGCCGAGGTTGTTGAGGTAGACGGTGTTTTCTTCGCGGCTGATGAGCAGTGAATTGACCTGAATGCCGGCGCGTTCGATCTGGGCCAGGCGACGGTTGAAACCGACGATGAGCACCAAGAAGACGAGGGCGGCGATCATCATGCCGGTGGCGAAGACGAGCAGCACAAAGATCACCAACCGGTAGCTGGCCAGCGTGTCGGCGAAGGCGGTGCCGGATTGGGCGAGGATTTCGAGCAGTTTGATTTCGGCCTGGCTGGTGAGATCGGCGTTTTCGATGAACATCCGCTCGACTAGCGCGTCAAAGGCGCGGCTGTCGGGCAGGGTGAGCAACAAAATGGCCGCTGCGGCCAGCAGCAGCGACAGGATACCCCCCACCCCAAGTGCGACCAGACGGCCACTGGCGCGGCGCATGTCAGAAGCGGAGGTAGTAGGATCCTGCACTGTCTTTCCTCTGATCGAGACCTTCTGGTCCGAAGACCGATTGCACCTGCAATAAAACCCAGCCGCGTTGAGCCAGCCTGCGCATCAGTTCGGTGGATGCACTGCCCGTGTTACAGGCGCCGCTGATTTGCGCCACGCCGTAGTGCAGTCGCAGTGGGTCGTCTTTCTTCGCCTTGTAATCGGCATAGCATTGGGCCTGTACCGACCCGGCACCCAGCGCCAGAACGCCGCATATGTAGAGCAGTTTTTTCATGGGCTCAGAGTGCGGGCAATTTCCGCGATATTCAATAACATCTGCGGCTTGGGTGGCGTGATATCGGATAACAGGGGGGTGTTATTGCCTGTCTGGCAGGGGTCGGCCGAGGGTGAGGTCATCACAACGCATCACCCGAGAGGAGCGACCCCATGACCCTGTTCATCCACAAACGATTCATTGCCCTTGTTGCGGCGACGGCCATTGCGATAACCGGATTCAGTTCTGCCCCGGCACGGGCCAATGACGATGCGGCGGCGGCCATTGCAGCGCTTTTGGGCCTGGCGGTGATCGGGGCGGTGATTGCCGATAAGCGCAAGGACAAGCGGGTGGTCGTGCATCCGAACCCGCCGGTGCGTCCGCTGCCACCGCGGGTGAATCGCAAGCTGTTGCCGCAGCAGTGTCTGCGCAGTTTTCAGACAAATGACGGGCCGCGCCGCGTCTTTGGTCAGCGGTGTCTGAACCGGAACTACCAATATGCCCGCAGCCTGCCGACGCGCTGCCAACGCCAGTTCTGGACCGACCGCGGCTGGCGCGCGGGCTTTGGCGCCCGGTGTTTGCGCCGCGAAGGATACCAATTGGCCCGCCGGTAAGAGCGGGCACACCACCGCCCTCCCCCTAGGGGCGGTACACTGGAAAGAGCGGCGTTCGGGCGCCGCTCTTTTTTATGTGCTTGTGGTGGGGCGTGGGATTTGACTTCTATGCTTCCGGCGGGAGTTTTTTCGGCAACATGAAGGGGCAGCGGTGCCGGATCTGTTTTTTGAGACGCAGGCGGGGGGGCGCGTGGCCGGGATCGATGAGGTGGGTCGTGGGCCGTTGGCCGGTCCTGTTACAGCGGCGGCTGTGGTTCTGGATCTGGTAGCGGTGCCCGAGGGGCTGGACGATTCCAAGAAGCTGGGCGTGAGGCGGCGCGAGGCGCTGTATGATACGATCTGTGCCAGTGCCGAAGTGTCGGTGGCCCATGCCAGCGTCATTGAGATTGACCGGTTCAACATTCTGCAGGCCTCGTTTCTGGCAATGCGTCGCGCGGTCGAGGGGCTGCGCACCGCGCCCGATCACGTGCTTGTCGACGGTCGCCATGTGCCGCCTGGATTGCGCATGCCGGCCACGCCACTGATCAAGGGGGACACCCGTTCGCTCAGCATTTCCGCGGCCTCAATTGTGGCCAAAATATGTCGCGATCGGATCATGGTGGATTTGGCGCAACAGCATCCCGGATATGGCTGGGAGACCAACATGGGATATCCGTCAAAAAGCCACAGAACCGCGCTCGAAAATCTGGGTGTGACCCCATGGCATAGATGCAGTTTCCGGCCTGTGCACAATATCTTGTATCAAGAGAAATTCTCAACCGATTGATTCAAAAAAGAAATTGACCGCGAATCGTCACTGAATCATCTTTAGGCCAACCAACGAGCGCAAAAAGCGCCGGGGACAGAGGCAGATAATGACGAAACATGTGAAGGGCGCCGAGGCGCTTCCTTTGAACCAGATAATTGCGGGTGACTGCATTGACGTGATGAACAGCCTGCCTGCGGGCAGCGTCGATCTGATCTTTGCTGATCCGCCATACAACCTGCAGCTCAAGGGTGACTTGCACCGTCCGGACAACTCCAAGGTTGATGCGGTTGATGACCACTGGGACCAGTTCAACAGCTTCAGGGCATATGACGAGTTTACAACGGAATGGCTGCGCGCTGCGCGTCGTTTGCTGAAACCCAATGGCGCGATCTGGGTGATTGGCAGCTATCACAATATTTTCCGCGTTGGAGCTGCGCTCCAGAACGAAGGATACTGGATCCTCAACGACGTGGTCTGGCGCAAGTCGAACCCAATGCCAAATTTTCGCGGCAAGCGGTTCACCAACGCGCATGAGACGATGATTTGGGCAGGCAAATCCGAGGCCAGCAAATACACCTTCAACTACGAAGCGCTAAAGGCGCTGAACGAAGGCATCCAGATGCGCAGCGACTGGGTGCTGCCAATCTGCACCGGGCACGAGCGGCTGAAGGACGCCGCGGGTGACAAGGCGCATCCGACGCAAAAACCCGAAAGCCTGCTGCACCGCGTGCTGGTCGGATCGACCAATCCGGGTGACGTCGTGCTGGATCCTTTCTTTGGCACGGGTACCACTGGCGCTGTCGCCAAGATGCTGGGCCGCGATTTCATCGGTATTGAGCGCGAGGCCGCCTATCGCGAAGTGGCTGAAGCGAGGCTTGGCAAGGTGCGCAAGTATGATCGCGAAGCGCTGACAGTGTCGGCAAGCAAGCGCGCGTTGCCGCGTGTGCCATTCGGACAATTGGTCGAACGCGGTATGCTGCGCCCGGGTGAAGAGCTGTATTCCATGAACAAGCGTCACAAGGCCAAGGTGCGCGCAGATGGCACGCTGATCGGTGACGATATCAAGGGGTCGATCCATCAGGTCGGTGCGCATCTGGAAAATGCGCCCAGCTGCAATGGCTGGACCTACTGGTGTATTCGCCGCGAGGGCAAGATGGTGCCTATCGACGTGTTGCGCCAGCAGATCCGCGCAGAGTTGCACGACTAGACACGAATTTACCAACACCGCCAGGTGCCTGCGGCCTTACCCAAGGCGTGCCAAAGGCACTGCACCTATGCCCCGCCATTTTTGGCGGGGCTTTTTTGTTAATCCGGTTTACATTCCGTGCAACTGCAGAAGGGTGACCCCATGGTGGAAATCAGCAGCACGGTTCGAACCGCGGGCGACAACAGCCGGGACGACGCTGTTCCGGCGCACCGGCACGCACGCGAGGCGCTGGAACGCAACAAACGCGAAGGCATGGATCTGGCGGTAAAGGCGCGGATCTGGGCGCTGGCGGCAACAGCGGTGCTGCTTGTCATTCTTAATCCAGCATGGAACGTGCTGTGGTATCACGGGCTGCTGCTCTGCCTTGTCCTTGTCGGACTTGCCCAGCGACGTGTTGGCCGTGTCGGCCAATCGCGCGCTGAATTGGCGCTGCTGTTTGCCGATTTGGCGCTGATGACGGTTGCGCTTTTGGTGCCGAACCCCTTTGTCACCGATCCTGTTCCGACGGCGCTGATCTTTCATTTTGAAGTGTTCCAGTATTTCTACGTGATTCTTGCCGCCGGGGTGCTGACCTATTCGTGGCGCACGATTATTGCGGTGGGGAATTGGACAGCTGCGCTGTGGCTGCTGGGCACATTTGCGGTCTGGTATTTTGGCAAAACCTATCCAGAACTGACCGCCGGGGCGCAGGTCATGTGGCCGGCCCGTCCTGATCTGGCGCACACGTTCGATCCGAATTCGGTCAACTGGGATTTGCGGTTTCAGCAGGTCGTGGTGTTTTTCATGGTCGCGTGCATCCTAGCGGTCGCGGTACGGCGCTTGCAGGCCCTTGTTCTCGATAGTGCGGAAATGGCGCGCGAGCGGACCAACCTCGCGCGCTATTTCTCGCCCAGTGTTGTGGCCGAGTTATCGACCAAGGATGAACCACTTGGTCAAATCCGAAGCCATGATGCGGCGGTGCTGTTTGTCGATATCGCGGGTTTTACGAGCTACGCCGATGGCCGCCCACCTGAAGAAGTGATTGAAACCTTGCGCGCCTTTCACGCACGGATGGAGGCAGAGGTATTTGCCCACGAGGGCACGTTGGACAAGTATCTGGGCGATGGCCTCATGGCGACTTTTGGCACCCCGATGCCGGGCGAGGATGATGCCGCACGCGCCTTGGCCTGCGTCCAGAACATGGCGGATCGCATGGACAAGCTGAACACCGAGCGCCGGGTGGACGGATTGATCGAGATTGACGCTCGCTTTGGCCTGCATTTTGGCCCAGTGGTGTTGGGCGATATCGGGAGCAATCGGCTCGAGTTTGCGGTGCTGGGCGACACGGTGAATGTCGCCAGCCGCTTGGAAGCGTTGACCCGTGGGCTCGAGGTCCGCGCGGTCGTCAGCGATGCGGCGGTACAGGCTGCAGGGGGGGCGGGACGACTGCGCCGCGCCCCGGATCAACTCGTACGCGGCGTGGCCGATCCATTGCCGGTCTGGGTGCTCGACCGTTCAGTTTAAGGTGAGCGTGCGTTTGCCGACCGGGGTCGCATGCATGGTCAGGGCGCGGATCAATTGCACGTGCAGGATCAACGACATTGGCACGATAACCAACGGGACCATGGGAAACGGGAAGTAGCCAATGATTTCAGTTGGCGGATTGTAGATTGCGGCTTGCAGTGGCCCGGGGGCGGAGCGCACAGCCTTGATCAACACCAGGATCAAATCGGCAATTCCGATTGCGCACCAGCCTAACCCGACCCAAGCATAACGCTGCACATCGCGCCACAGCAGATATCCGACCAGAGGTGCCGCAATGCCGACAAGAATGTCACCCCAACCGGTGGTCCAGGCGAAATACCGCGGCAGAAGGCCATCTGCCAACAGCAGCAGGAAAACGACGCCGATCAAACGATAAATCTGAATTGAAGCGAGCCAATGTGCCGGTATCGCGCTCAGCACGCTTTTGGCGGTAGCACTGCTCAGAAGCACGACATTGCCAAGGATCGCACCGCCTATAATCAGCGCGCCAAGGATAGGAAAGGCACCTGCCCGCGGCACGAGTGCGCCGCTATAGGCCAAAGCCAGCGCGCCCGCGGTCCAAAGCGCAACGGTCAGTACAACTTGCACAGCAAAACGCCGCTTTGCCGCCAGTGCGGCATCGGCACGGAGCAGACCGAAAGTGAGCAGTGCTGTAACGCCAACCGCCACGAAAAGGGTCACGGCAAAAACGAGGAGAACGGCATAGTCGGGCACAATCATATTCAAATCCTATAGTAACTACATTTTATGTAGTAAATTTCCAATGCGTTGTCAATCCAACCGTACGGGCGTAAATCAAAGACATGGAAATGCAGCCTCGTCCAAACTGCCCAGTGGCACGCAGCGCCAATTTGCTGGGTGACAAGTGGAGCCTATTGATCTTGCGCAACCTGATCCTCGATGGACCACACAGATTTCAGGACTTCGCGCGGACGCTGGAGGGTGTCAGCCCGACAACGCTGTCGGCGCGGCTAAAAGCGTTGCAAGAGGCCGGATTGATCACTCGTGAGGTCGGTCCAACCCCTCCTCCGAAAACGGTCTACGCCCTGTCCAAGACAGGCGAGACCGCCACGCCGATTATCCGAGCGATGCGTGAATTCGCGCAGCGCTTGCCGCCTGAAGCAGATTGATTACCGCGGCAATGGGTTTGCAGCCCGATTATAGGGCGCCCAGTTCGTAATTTCCGGATAGTACATGTCGCGCCACCGTTGCACGCGTGGGTTCATCACCTTGCGCCAAACCGCGGGAAACATCGCCGCGATGGTCATGACCGGATAGCCATATGGCAGTTGCGGTGCCTCGTCCTCGTCATAGGTTTGCAACACTGGAAAGCGGCGGTTGGGCTTGAAGTGGTGGTCTGAATGCCGCTGCAGATTGATCAGCAGCCAGTTTGACGCTTTGTGCGCTGCGTTCCAGGAATGGCGCGGCTGGACATGTTCGTACTTGCCCTCGCCCAGATGTTTGCGGGTCAGACCGTAATGTTCGACGTAATTGACAAGTTCCAGCTGCCAGATCGCCACCCCCGCCTGCATCAAAAACAGACCGACGCCGGTCCAGCCGCCAAGGATCAACGCAAGCAGAACAAAACTGCCCTGCAGCGCGGCATAGCGCCAGAATGGATTTGACAGGTCGGTCGCGGAAAGATTCTTGCGCGCCAGCATGTCACGTTCCGCTTTGACCGCGCTGACAAAGCATTGCTTCAGCACACGCGGGTAAAAACGATAGAACCCCTCTCCCATCCGGGCTGTCACCGGGTCGCGTGGCGTGCCGACATAGCGGTGATGCACCAGCAGATGTTCCGAGCGGAAATGCGAATAAAGAACCATGGCCAGGAGAATATCAGCCATCCAGCGTTCAATCCGGTCCTTCTGGTGCATCAGCTCGTGGCTGTAATTGATGCCAATAGCGCCGGTCACGACACCAACGCCAAAGAACACGCCCAGCTTTTCCCAACTGGTCAGGTGCGTTGCATCCGACACGTACCAGATCAGCCCGAACAGCATTGCGAATTGCAGCGGTGCCCATGCCATGGTGAGGATACGGTACCAAAAAAGCTCGTCATCCGTCGTTTCAAGATCGGCGTTTTCTTGGTTTAGGCCCAACGCCGCGTCAAGAATGCCGAACGTGTACCACGTGCCGATAATCGGCAAGAGCATCGCCCACCCGCCGTAAGCCGCGCTGATACCCACGAGGGGAACAAGCAAGAACGACAACCAGAAAGGTGCAGCACTTTGCCAACGGGCAACATGTTCACTTGTAACGGTCATGGTGGTTCACCTGGTTCGACAGTTCGGGCGGACGATAGCCTGCAGATTCGCATTCTGCCAAGTGTGACGCAATGTCATTGCGGCGCGATTAGCGGGTGGCCAGATCGTAAGCTTTGCGCATCACCGTCGGCAGGTCCGAGGGACGGAAATCCGACAGTGGCAGAAACTGGCCACGATCCGGCGCGCTGTACAGAGGTAATCCCGCCCGCATCACGTCCAGGATCAAGTGGAAATGGGTAAACGTGTGGCGCACCTCACCGGGTACCTGAACCCAGTCTGCATCCAGTGGCGGCCCCGTTGGTCTTGGCTCTGTGGCAGCTATCCAATCAGTTCCCGGCCAGCCCCGCATTCCGCCCAAAAGCCCCTTATCCGGACGGGTCTCCAACAGCCATGCGCCATCCGAACGCTGCGCCAAATATACTGTGCCGTGCCGCACAGGTTTTACTTTCTTCGGCGTTTTTTTCGGTAACTCCTGCGCGGTTCCGGCCTGACGTGCTGCACATGGTTCCCGCCACGGGCAAAGGCCGCATGCGGGCGCGCGCGGCGTACAGATTGTTGCCCCGAGGTCCATCACCGCTTGGGCGTAATCGCCCGGGCGGCTGTGCGGTGTCAGTGCCTCGGCATACGCGGTCAGAATCGGTTTTGCCGAAGGCAGCGGCGTGTGTTCGTCATGTACCCGGGCCATCACGCGTTCGACATTGCCGTCGACCACCACATGCCGCAGATCAAATGCAATCGAAGAAATGGCGGCCGCAGTATATGGCCCGATTCCCGGTAGTTTCAGCAACGCGGCATGATCCGCCGGAAACTGTCCGCCATGTTCGGCAACAACGGCACGTGCGCATTTCAGCAGGTTGCGCGCCCGGGCATAATACCCCAGCCCGGCCCACGCGCCCATCACGTCGGCATCATCGGCTGCCGCAAGATCCGACACGGTGGGCCAGCGCGAAATGAATGCACGAAAATAGTCTGTAACAGCTGCAACCGTGGTTTGTTGCAGCATGATCTCACTCATCCAAACGGCATAGGGGTTGGGCCTCGATCCAGCTTTCTTTTCGGCGGGCGGAACACGCCAGGGCATGCTGCGCGCATGCATGTCGTACCAGTCAAGCAGGTCTGCCGCCGATGGGCTTGCCGCATGTGTTCCTGAATCACGCACCTTTTATGACGCTCCCCTGCTCTGATGCTGGCGCATTGCTGTTGTTCCGTTATGCTCTGGCAGCAGTAAGGGAAAGATAGCCATGCCACCGCGCCGCGCCAGTACAAACGGGTTCAAAAGGACAGCAAATCTGCTGACTGGACGGATTCGCGATGCAAGCGCCAAACGAGGGTTTGGCGAGAGCCGCCTGTTAACCCAGTGGGCCGAAATCGCGGGACCCGAAATAGCAGCGATTTCCCGTCCTGTCGAAGTCAGCTATGGCCGCGGCGGGTTGGGCGCGACACTGACTTTGCTGACCAAAGGGGCGCACGCGCCCATGCTCGAGATGCAGAAGCAGCAGCTTCGAGATCGCGTCAACAGCGTCTACGGCCACCAAGCGATCAAGCACATTCGCATTACGCAAACCGCCGCCACTGGCTTTGCCGAAGGGCAAGTGGACTTCGACATGGCGCAGACAGTCAAAGACGATAGCCCCCCCGAACCAACACCTGTTGCAAAAGGGTTGGCTGCCCCGGTTGCCGACGATGATTTGCGGCTGGCACTTGAACGTTTGGGGACCCATATCCTGAACAAGACTTTACACAGCTAAAGGGACACTTGCTGATGAAACGTTTCCTCGCGCCAGTTGTGGCCGCCTGCCTTGCCCTTGGGGGCTATGTTCTGTGGACGAGTACCCAAGGCATGCCACAATCGACCCAGGCCGAACAGCTGCTTGGCGCGGCCAACGCGCAAACCACCGCCGAAGAGATCGATACGTCGAGCATCCAGGAAATGCAGTTGGGCGACGCCGACGCCCCGGTGACACTGATTGAATACGCCAGCTATACCTGTCCGCATTGTGCGCGCTTCCACGAGGGGCCGTTCAAACAGCTCAAAACCAACTACATCGATACGGGAAAGATCAACTTTGTGTATCGCGAAGTGTATTTTGACCGGTTCGGCCTGTGGGCCTCGGCCATAGCGCGCTGCGCAGGTACGCCCGAAAGCTTCTTTGGTATCAGTGATCTGGTTTATGAAACTCAGTCCGAATGGACCCGCGCCGGCGGTGGCGATCCGGCAGCTATCGTGGAGGAACTTCGCAAGATCGGGCGCATCGCGGGCCTTGACAATGAGGCTCTTGAAAGCTGCCTGCAGGATGGAGACAAGCTGCGCACGCTGGTGGCCTGGTATCAGCAGAACGCAGCAGCGGACGACGTCAGTTCGACACCGACATTGCTGATAAACGGCGTCAAGCACGGCAATCTGGGGTATTCCGAGATTGCGCGCCTGATTGACGAGGCGCTTGGCAGCTAAACGGCTGTGATCCTGTCCAGCGATTGATCGAGGGCGACGTCGTCCTCGATCTGCAATCGCACCGGAAGGCTCAGAACCTTGTGACGGTCACGCGGTGCGATGCGCACCGCGTCCTTTTCCGTGGTCACAAGTTGCGCGCCGAGGCTACGCGCCTCGCGTTCGAGCCGGGTCAGCAGCGCCGGTGACAGCGATTGGTGATCGGCAAGCGCCTCGGTCCGGACCAGGTTGGCCCCTAAACTGCGGAGCGTTTCAAAGAATTTTTCCGGCCGCCCAATCCCGGCAAATGCCATGTAACGTCCGCTGTTCCAATCCATGCCGGTTTGGAGCGGTGTCAGGACACCGTGCAAATGTGGCAGCCCGTGGGTGTCGAGATGATCAGGTCGCGACGATCCGATGCTCAGCACCATGTCCGCCCGTGCCAGACCGCGTGCAACCGGTTCGCGCAAGGGACCTGCAGGTATGCAATACCCGTTCCCGAACCCCACCTGCGCATCTACAACGATGATCGACAAATCCTTGGCCAATTGCGGGTTCTGGAATCCATCGTCGAGGATGATGACGTTTGCGCCTTCCGCAACTGCTGCCTGTGCTCCTGCCTGCCTGTCGTGTGCCACCCACGTCCGGGCAAAGGCCGATAAAAGAAGTGGTTCGTCCCCAACGCGCGCTGCCGAATGGCGACTTGGGTCCACCTCGATCGGTCCTTGCTCTGACCCGCCATAACCACGGCTGACGATATGCGGGGTCAAATGCCGATCCCGCAGGCGCTCGGCGAGCGCGATCACAGTTGGTGTCTTGCCGGTACCGCCAGCCGAAAGATTGCCGACACAGATCACCGGGACACCCATGCGCGCGTGCGGCCCTCGTCGCAATCGTCGGGCCGTTCCAAACGCATAAAGGGCGCCTAACGGTCGCAGCAGTTGCGCCCGCAAATCGTTCTTGTTGTTCCAATACGCAGGCGCGCGCATCAGTCGGCCTGTTTCGTGGCGGGCAGATACGCGGTCAGTTCTGACACCAGCCGATCGGTGGCAGCAGCGCCTTCGGTCAGAACATTCCAGCCTGCCATTGCCATTGCGGCCGCCCTGTCCGGTACGATCATCTGCGTTACGGCCAATCCCAAAGAGCTTTGATCACTGACAATCCGCGCGGCTCCTGCATCCAGCAGCCGTTTGTAACCTGCACCATGACTTTGCACATACGGCCCATAGATCAGCGCGACACCGTGCGCTGCGATCGTGTGTGGGTCCATGTCGGGGGTGTCGGGTTGCAGTGAACCGCCTGCAAACACCACCGGCGCCAGCCGAAGCCAAAGTCCCAGTTCATCGGTGGCATCGGCCAACAGCACCTGCGCGCTGTCCTGAGGCATCTCGCCTTCGGTCCAGAGTGCCACGTTGAGGCCGCGTTCACGTGCCGCTGCGCGTGCGCGATCACCGTCAGAAGGGTCTTTGATCAGAAGGATCAGCAGCAATCGATAGGACGCCTTGAGGGCCTGTCGATGCGCGGCGAGTACGGTGATCAACTCAGCCCCATGCACCATCGCCGCCAGCCAGCAAGGCCGGCCGCCCAGCGCGGAGGTGACTTCGGACACATCGCTGTCTGCGGCGCTCAGCGTGGTGCCTTGCGGGCGCATTGGCTGCCCATGTTCGATACGCGCCGGGGGATGGCCAAGCTGCGCTAGGCGGTGAAAAGCGGGCTTGGATCGCGCGATTACCGTGTCGAAATGCGACAACAGACGGCGTGGCACCTCTGGCAGCCAACGGTCCTTGCGGCTTTCGAAACCGTCGCGAGCGGCATCGGTCAAGATCATGTGTGCGCCCGCTTCCCGCGCCGCAATCACCAGATTCGGCATCAATCCACCCCAGGTCCAGATCAGCACATTGGGCCGCCAGTGCGCGACAAAAGCCTCTGCGTAGATCGGATGATCGGTGGCCAAGACCTGGGTGATGATCCCGTCGTCGGCATGTGTCATCACAGCCAGCTCACTGCTGGTCAAAAGCACATGCACATGCGGCAGGGCGATAACGATTGCACGTGCCAGATCCGCGATTGCGGTCAGATTGCCGGTTTCGGCAGCGTGCAGCCAGATCAGCGCACCTTCCGGCCGCCTTGGACCGTCTTCGAATGCAGGGGCTGTACGGCGGGCGGACAGGGTCCGGTATGCGGTAAGACCAAGAGAGCCGCGCGCAGGCAAGGTCAGCTTGCCCCGGGGATCATGCCGCGCAGGATGACCGATCGCTGAGCCATGACATTGATCCCTCTTGCAAAGCTGGCGCGTCCCAATGTGATGTCGCATCCGTGCGGATGCGTCAAGAAAGCCCTGCGATCAGACGCGCGTGCAGTGCAGGTTCGGCTGCGACGACACCGGGCAGGTGGCCATCGGGTGAGTTGAAGCGCAGGGGCGCCCCGTGCCTGTCACTGACAACGCCGCCAGCTTCGGAAATGATCAAGGCACCCGCGGCAATATCCCACTCCCACGACCGGCGCAGGGTCACCATGCCTTCGAACCTTCCCTGTCCCACAAGGGCGAGACGGTACGCAAGTGAGGGACGGTAGTGGCGGCTGAAGTGCGGGCGACCGCCGGGCCAGTGGTGGTCGTCCATGATGGGTCTTGCACATAAAACGCGCGGCGGGATTTCCATCTCGCGCACGCTGATCGGCGCGCCGTTCAGCGTGGCGCCGCGGCCAATGCCCGCGGCAAAAAGCTTGTTGCGCAAGGGCAGGGCAATCACACCTGCCGTCACCTGTCCCTTGCGTGCAATTGCCATCGAGATGGCCCACGTTTGCCCGCCCTCGACAAAGTTCCGCGTGCCATCAATCGGATCGACAATGAATACCATGTCCCGATCCAGCCGGGCTGCGCTGTCTTCTGTTTCTTCGCTCAGCCAGCCATAGTCCGGACGCGCCAACAGCAGAGTCTCGCGCAGATAGGTATCAACGGCCAGGTCGGCTTCGGTGACCGGGCCCGCACCATCGGCCTTGTCCCAGCGCGTGGCTGTTGGCCCGGCAAAGCTGGTGGCAATGCGCGACGCACATCGCGCCGCGTCGATCAGCAATGGCAGATCAGCTGCCGGCAAGGGTGAGACCGGAAACCAAAAGCGATGGGACAACGCGGCTCAGGTAGGGACGCGCATCGTTCGCGGGAACAATATGGGCGAGCATGTCCAGCAAGTTACCTGCGATGGTGCATTCATTGACCGGATAGGCGATTTCGCCATTTTCGATCCAGTGACCCGACGCGCCACGTGAATAGTCGCCGGTGTTCGGGTTGATCGTGGAGCCGATCATCGACGTGACAAGCAGTCCCGTGCCCATGTCTCGGATCAGGTCGGAACGGCTGGCAGTGCCTTGGGTCAACGCCACGTTCGAGACCGACGGCGATGGGCCACCCGAAGTACCGCGCACAGCGTTGGCTGTTGATGTCATACCCAGTTTGCGGGCGGTGGCCAGATCAAGGGTCCAGCCGGTCAAACGCCCGCCTTCCACGATCTTGCGCGGTGCCGTGCGCAGCCCTTCGCCGTCGAAAGGACGCGAGGCGGCGGCGCGCGGGCGGTGCGGATCTTCGACAAGGTCAAGCCCTTCAGGCAAAACTCGCGCGCCCAAGCGATCGCGTAACCAAGTGGCCCCGCGCGCAACCGCTGCACCGTTCGAGGCTGACAACAGATGCCCGATCAGGCTGGCGGCGATGCGTTCGTCAAAAAGGACGGGGTAGGTGCCAGTAGGCGGCTTGCGGGCACCGTGCCGTTCCACGGCCCGTTCACCCGCTTCCCTGCCGATCTCGCTGGCCGCGCGCAAGTCAGACTGAAAGGTGCGACTGTCACCGCTATAGTCGCGTTCCATCCCGGTGCCCGTGCCGCTGATCGCCACGCAGCCAAGAGACCGACCGGTCCTTTCATAGCCGGCCGAAAATCCGTTCGATGTGGCAAGCCAGAGGTCGGCATGAGAATAGGTGGCCGAGCTTGTCTGGACCTGCGTCACGCCTTCAACAGAGCGGGCTGACGACTCGGCCGTTTCCGCGTCGGCTTGCAACATTTCGGCGCTCGGTTCCGGTGACGGATCTGCAAGTTCCAGACCGTCTGCGGTTCGGACTTCGGACAAATGCGCGGCTTCGGCCAGGCCCGCATCGGGGTCTTCCGGCGCTTCGCGTGCCATGGCCACCGCGCGCATCGCCATCTCGTCGACAGTATTGGCCGAAGCATCCGACGTCGACACGCTCGCCTGGCGTTGCCCGATCATCACCCGAAGCCCAAGGTTCAGCGACTCCGCGCGCTCCGCTTGCTCCAAAGTGCCCTCGCGGATGTCTATGGTCACTGACCTGCTGCGCGCCACAAGCACGTCAGCGGCCTCGGCCCCGTGCGCGCGCGCCGCGGCCAAAAGCTGTTCCGAGATGTCATTTAGGGCGGTTGTTGTCATGCACAGGCTCCGATTGCTGCGCATGACGTAGCCCCCGGTAGGGGCCTCTGCAAGGGAGCCTGATTTATCGCAGGCGCTGACCGTTGGCGAGCACCTGCCCCTCTTCGTTCACCTCGATCCGCGAGTTCAGCGTATCGGCACCTTCACCCGGGACAGCAAAGAGCCCCATCATCATCCGTGCGCCCATGGCCTGTTCCTGCGGGACAAATCCCATTGTCACAAGCTTATCCAGCAGACCATTGCCCCCAACCAGTTTCAGATCCATCGCACCTTGCGGGCGTGGCATGCCGTCAAAGGTTACCAGGTCGCTGTTGTCAAACGTGAAGTCCCCGGTTCCGGTCAACTTGGCACCCACCATGTCGACCTCAACCGCGTTCAGGGTCAGCGCATTCAACTCACCCGG
The DNA here is from genome assembly GCA_038532285.1 of Pseudomonadota bacterium. Taxonomy (GTDB): domain Bacteria; phylum Pseudomonadota; class Alphaproteobacteria; order Rhodobacterales; family Rhodobacteraceae; genus Tateyamaria. The sequence continues at coordinate 20,805 of JBCBAV010000031.1, forward strand.
CGCCGCATCAGCCTGCTCCAGAACCGCGGCCTGCGCCGGGTCAAGATAGTCGAACAGCAGCTTGGCTTTGCCAGTCAGGTCGAGATTGATGTTGGCGGCATCACGCGGCAGCTGACCACCGGCATCGAACATGCCCCAAAGCATATCCGACATCTTGAAGCCGCCCAGTTTGATCTGCATTGCGAAATCCTGCGGCGTTTCCGATTTTTGAACCGGCACCTGAAACGCGGTCTGCGCCTCATCCATCGAAAATGACAGCGGGATCGGAAGGTCGGTCAACAGTGCATTAACTGTCAGCGCCCGTTGCGCAATCTCATAAACGAGACCACTGGCATCCATGGCTATCCGCAGTTCGGCACCGCCCGAAGACGTGGTGTTGAATGTGCCACCGCCATCGGGGCCGTTGAATGACGCGGTGTAATCGCCGCCCGTCGTTTTGAACGTACCATCGAAGTTGAGGCCGTCGGACAACAACGCGTTCACGTCATTGCCATCGCCGTCCAACGGCAAATCGCCAGACCCTGCAAGGCTCAGGCCGTTCATCTGACCTTTGAGAGAGAACGCTTCATCACTGTCCGGCGCGTTGAACGCCATGTCGTAGGCAACGCTATCAATGGACATGTTCTGCTGCAGACTGCGCATGTCGCCCGTGGCGCTGGTCGTTGTGTAAGCGAAATTTGATACATCGGCGGTAAAGCGTGCCACGGCATCGGTCAGGATCACACCGTCCGTCTCGATCCCGGCGAGTGTCAGGTTCAGTTTTTCAGTCGCGTAGTCATACGTGATCGCGCCTGGATCACCCGTTGCGGTCATCGACGGATTACTTTGTGCAATATCCAGCGTAATCGACACCGGTCCGTCTTCGGGATCATTTATGTCGAAAGTCATTGTGTTGCTTTCGCTCAAAGCGATCGCAACGGTCCCATCGCTCTGATTTTTCATGACCACTTCGTAACCGCCATAGTCGATATTCATCGCCCCGCCGTCACCCAGATCAATTGCCAGCTTGATATCGTTCAATGTCAGTCCACCGCCGGATGTTTCGACCGACGCCGTGATGTCATAACCGGAAGCCGCTGCGTAAGCCTGCCAGTCGTCCCAGACCTGTTCCGCCGTCACATCGGCCAGCACAGGAGACGAGATCAGCGCCAGGGCAGATGCAGTGAGAAAAAAGCGGGGCATGCGCGTAATCCTTTGGAGAAATCTGTGGGGATCATGGTCGGACAGGCAGGCCCGGGGGTCAAGGCACATCCTTGACTTCGCCTGTTGGATTGGCGGATGCAGCAGGTCGGACCGCAAAAGGGGCTGCGATGATTGACGTAATGACAGAAGGTGCGTTGACCGTGATCACTCTGAACCGGGCGGACAAGGCCAATGCGCTCAATGCTCAAATGCTTCATGACCTGGCGGATGCGGTCGAAGACGCGCAAGACGCACAGGCTCTGATCCTGACGGGCGCGGGCAAGGTGTTCAGCGCTGGTATGGACCTTGAGGCTGCGAAATCCGGACTGGCCACTTCGCCAGTGTGGGAACGATTATCTGGTGCAATCGCTGCCTTTCCCGGGCTCAGTATCGCGGCGCTGAACGGGACCGTTGCCGGGGGCGCGATGGGCATGGTTTTGGCCTGCGATCTTCGGATAAGCGTGCCGGGCGCCAAGGTATTCTATCCGGTGATGAAACTCGGATTCTTGCCGCAACCCAGCGATCCCATGCGTTTGGCACAGTTGATCGGCCCGGCACGCGCCAAACTGATCCTGATGGGCGGGCAGAAAGTGACTGTGGAAGAGGCGCATGGATTTGGTCTGATTGATGAAATCGTGACCCATGGTGACGTTCTGGCGCGCGCTCGCGAACTGTCCGCAGACACCCTGGCCGCTGCCTCGGCGCATGCGCGCGCAATCAAGGCGTTTTTCCAAAGCCCGCGATAGATCATATTTCGATTCCATGTTATCGTGGATCGAGAAAGGTTTGCTGTGGCACGCGATAACTACATCATTCGCCCCAAGCATGCTCCGCGTCCAAAGCCCGCGCCGCCGACGCGCGAAGAGCAGTTGGAGGCTATTGCCCGCCGCGTGCTCCAGGACGTTGCTCGCAATATTGATGCCCGTCAAAACGCCGTCCCGCGCAGGCCGCGGCGGCCCTAGCGTTTGCGGCGCTTGCCGGGCACTTTCGATGCAAAACCCGGTGGCCGCTTGCCCACCCATTCGAAGAATTTCGCCAGCCGTGGATGCGCGCGCAAAGCCGCGGGCGTGTTGTAGTCGCGTGCCAGTTCGGCTTCGGTCAACGTTGCATGGATTTCGCGATGGCAAATGTGGTGCAGCAGCACCACGGGCCCGCCCTTGCCGCCTTTCAGCTTGGGGATCAGGTGATGCAGGCTTTGTGGTGCGTCGGGCGGGATGGGGCGGTCGCACAGGGGACAAACGGGATCGGGCATGGCTTGCAAATGAGTTGGAGCATGTGACAAGTGGCGCTTTCAACGGGCGCGGCAAGGGGATGATGATGCAACGCGGCAATGTTCCTGAACAGGTGTTCGGATGATCGACGTTGCCGTGATCGGTGGCGGTCCGGCGGGCCTTGCAGCAGCCGAGGTGGCCGCGCAGGCCGGACTTTCTGTGACCGTGTTCGAGGCAAAGCCCAGTCTTGGGCGCAAGTTCCTGATGGCGGGCAAATCAGGTTTGAACCTCACCCATGCTGAACCATTGGACGATCTCCTGCGGCGATACGCCGAAGCGGAGGACAGCTTGGCGCCCGCCATCGGCGCCTGTGACAATGCAGCCATCGTGCAATGGGCCGAAGCGCTGGGCCAAGAGATGTTCACAGGCTCGTCTGGCCGGGTCTTTCCGCGCGTGATGAAGGCATCCCCATTGCTGCGTGCGTGGCTGGCGCGGCTTGACGGTCTTGGGGTGAACATGCGCCCGCGCCATCGCTGGATCGGCTGGGATGGCGCGATACCCGTGTTTGACGGTCACGGTCCGTTGCCCGCACGTGCGGTCATTCTGGCCTGCGGCGGCGCAAGTTGGGCACGGCTCGGGTCAGACGGTGCATGGGCCGGTTTCGCGGATATTTCCATCGCCCCTTTTGCACCGGCCAATGCGGGGTTGGCCGTGGATTGGTCCGATCACATGGCCCGCCATTTGGGCTGTCCGGTCAAAGGAGTGGCGTGGCGCGCGGGCACGCAGCGCTCGCGGGGCGAGGCGGTGTTGTCTGCGCGCGGGCTCGAAGGCGGCGGGGTCTACTCGGTGTCACGCGGCGTGCGCGATGGCGCGCCGCTCTACGTGGATCTGTTGCCGGACCTCTCTGTCGATGAGGTCGCGAAGCGGCTGAAGAGACCCCGCGGCAAGGCCAGCTTCGCCAATCACCTGCGCAAGGCTTTGCGCTTTGACCCGGTCAAAACAGCGCTTTTGCAGGAATGGGGCCGTCCCCTGCCGTCAGAACCTTTGCCGCTTGCCCGACGGATCAAGAAACTGCGCGTCTCCCACGCGGGCCTGCGTCCAATGGACGAGGCTATCTCGACCGCCGGGGGCGTCCGCCTGGATGCTCTCGACAGAGATTTCATGCTGCACGCGCGCCCCGGTGTTTTTTGCGCTGGCGAGATGCTGGATTGGGAAGCGCCGACAGGCGGTTACCTTCTGACGGCCTGCCTGGCCACTGGACGCGCAGCGGGGCGCGGCGCCGTCGCCTACCTCGCCGCTGCCGCCGCGCAGTAGGCTGGGCGATCACGCAAGCGTTTGGAATACGCTTTCAGCCCATCGGGCAGCGGATCAAAGCCGGCCACAATCGACCAGCCCAAGCAGTGCACTGCGAGAATGTCCGGGATCGTCAGCGCGTCGCCCATCAGGAATTCCCCGGCAATGCGCCCCTGCAGGATCTCTGCGTTGCGCGCGAACTCGGCTTTCACGGTCGGTTTGATTTCCTTCACCCGCAAACTCTCGGGCAGGATAAAGCTGTGCTTGGCCGCGGTCCACAGCAGCGCGTCCATCTCGTCGATCAGCCACAAGGTCATCGCATCCTGCTGCGCACGCTCGATGGTGCCGGGCGCAGCGGTGAATGCGTCGTGCTTGTCGGCAAGATAGGTCACGATCGCCATCGAATCCGTCAAAACGGCGTCGCCATCAAGCAACGCGGGCAGTTTGCCCAAGGGATTGTATCGCATGATGTCGTCCGACCGCGGCGCGGCGTCGGTGACCGTGTAGTCCAATCCCAATTCCTCGAGCATCCAGATGACGCGAAAGCCGCGGTTTCTGGCGCCGCCGATCAGCGTGTACATGGCATCTCTCCCCTGTCTACCGCCCAGCCAACATGGCAAGCCGGATGAATGCGCGCTCAACCAGCGCAAGCGCCGGCGCGTTCTGGCCTGCACTGCGCAGGGTCAGGTCCGTGTCGGTCAGCACCGTCAGCGCGGTTTCCAGCTTGGACGGACCCCATTTGCGCGCCTGCGCCATCATGCGGTCGCGATGTGGTCCCCAAATCTGAGGCCGCCCCGAACTGTCGCACGCCGCGCGATGCAAAGCGCGGAAATGGCGCATCGCACCGATGCAAAGTGTAACGGGGTTCACCCCCTGCGCCTGCAGTCGCTGCATCACCGGACCGATGGCGCCTGTGTTGCCATCGGCCACGACCAGTAACACATCGTCCACATCCGCCTCGATCGAGGCGGGCGCGCAGGCTGCGATATCCTCGGCGCTTAACGGTGTGGCGTCGCCGCGTTTATAGAGTCCCAGTTTTTCCACCGTCTGTCGGAAATCGCCGGGCTCCAGCGCACGCGCGAGGTCCATGAGCGCGTGCATCGCCTCTTGCGGCACGTTCACCAAACCCGCGCCGCCCAGATCACGTTCGATTTCGTCCCGGGTCGGCGGCGTGTCATAAATACCGGCGGCATAGGCCTTGGGATGCGCCTCGAACGCTTTGCGCAGTTTCGAGGTGGGTTTTAACGTACCTGCCGTGATCACCAGCGTCGCATCGCCCGGCGCCCAAGCTTCCAGCGCGTCGATCAGGAGCGCGGCGTTGGGTTCTGTCGCCCCCTCGACAAGCGCGACGCGCGGACCGGGGAAAAAGCCGATCGCCTTCAACGCATCCTGTACGGCGGCGGGTTCACCCCGCAGGTCTGTTGCGGCAATCCGGGTCAGGCGCATTTCCTCTTCGCCCGCGGGTCCGACAAATGCCGCAACGACCTCTTGGCGCTTGAGCGCCACGCGCATCGCGTCCGAGCCATAGATCAGCAGGCCTGCCGCCTCGGGGTCGGGCTTGGCGAAAAAGGCGTTGGCCTGAGCGGTGTTCAGTTTCAAAGCGCAGATGCCTGCAAGCGGCGCACGATGTCATCGGCGAGGATGGTCATCAACCGGTCCTGCGCATCGCGGCGTGCGGCCAGCGTGGCAACGGTCGTGCCCGTGGCGGAATAGCCGACAAAGCTGTCGACAGACCCTTCGGCAACCGTCGCCCCGGATGCAGTGTCAAAAAGCGTGTAATCCGCGGCACCCACGAGATGCAGGCGGCGGATATCACCGTCGGGGTCGATGGCGCGGTTTTCCTGTCCGATCTCGATTGCAACGGCGAGGCGGTAGACTGCTGATGACGGGCGGCCCAGCCGATCTTCGAGTTGGCGGACAAGGATGAACCCCTCGCGGTCACGCGGCGGATCGACCACGATGCGGTTTTGCAGCGCGGCACCGCTGCCGCCCGGCCCATAAACCGGGCTGAACCCGCACGCGGCGAGCATCAGGCACAAAAGGGTGGTCTTAAACCACGACATTGACGATCCGACCCGGCACCACGATCACCTTCTTCGGCTGGCCCCCGTTCAGGGCCCTTTGCACAGCATCGGTGGCCATCGCGGTTTTTTCAACCTCCGCCTTGTCCATGTCGGCAGGCACGTTGATCTCGCCGCGGCGCTTACCGTTGATCTGGATGGGCAGGGTGACTGTGTCGGATTTCAGCATCGCATCGTCCGCTCTGGGCCACGGCGCGTGGATGATCAGCCCGGTGCCGCCTTGGTGTGCCCAGATGTCTTCGGACAGGTGTGGGGTCATGGGCGCCATGAGCTGCGCCAGCGTGATGATCGCCTCGCGCTGGGCGGCGTGCCCGGCCTTGGACTTTTGCAGCGTGGCGGTGAAGCCGTAGAGTTTCGCGATTGCCGCATTGAAGCCAAACGACTCGATGCCCATGGTCACGTCGTGAATGCAGGCATGCATCGCGCGCAAAAGCTCTTCATCCCCTTCGCCTGCGGCGTCGGGGTTCATCGCCGCGATGCGATCACAGATGCTCCAGACGCGGCTGAGGTGCTTGTAAGCCGCCTCCGCCCCCGAGGCGGTCCATTCCACGTCGCGTTCCGGGGGCGAGTCGCTGAGCACGAACCAGCGCGCGGTGTCGGCGCCGTAGTTCGAGATGATGTTAAGCGGGTCGACGACGTTGTTTTTGGACTTCGACATCTTGGCCGAGGGCACAATGTCGACCTCGGTTCCGTCCTCGGTCAGGAATGCCTTTCCGTCCCGCAGGCTCACCTGTTCGGGGTAGTAGTAGATCGGTCGTCCTGTTTGCGGATCATCCCGTTTGTAAATCGCGTGGGTAACCATCCCTTGGGTAAAAAGCGCGTCAAAGGGTTCGGACGCGGACTTTGGCAGGTGACCCGTGATGTGCATCGCACGGGCAAAGAACCGCGAATAAAGCAGGTGCAGGATCGCATGTTCAATGCCGCCGATGTATTGGTCGACGTTCATCCAGTAGTCTGCTTCTGCCATGTCGGTGGGCGACTGGGCCTGCGGTGCGGTGAACCGTGCGTAGTACCACGAAGAATCGACAAATGTGTCCATCGTGTCGGTTTCACGCTTGGCAGGTTTGCCACACGCAGGGCAGGCGCAGTCGCGCCATGTCGGATGCCGGTCCAGCGGGTTGCCGGGAACCGAGAAGTCGATCGGTTCATTGCCGTTTTCATAGGGCAGGGCGATGGGCAGGTTTTCTTTTTTCTCAGGCACCACACCACAGTCATCGCAATAAACGACCGGGATTGGGCAGCCCCAATAGCGTTGCCGCGACAGCCCCCAGTCGCGCAGGCGGTACTGGGTCTGGCCGGTGCCAAGGCCCTTGTCCTCGAACCAGTCGATGGTGGCGTCGATGCCGTGCTGGCTGGTCGCCTCGGCGATGCCGGTGAAGTGGTCGATGTAAACGACCTTTTCGGTTTTCGCGGGCACCAGTGCTTCAGTCGTCACCGGCGTATCGTCGCCGGGCATGAAAAACGCGTTTTGTACAAAAAGACCGTATTTTTGAGCAAAATCCAGATCGCGCTGGTCATGCGCCGGGCAGCCAAAGACCGCGCCGGTGCCGTAATCCATTAGCACAAAGTTCCCGATCCACACCGGCAGTTCGACATCGTCATAAATCGGATGCTTGACCCGGATGCCGGTGTCCACGCCCTTTTTCTCGGCTTTTTCCATCGCCGCTTCGGTCGTGTCCATCTTGCGGCATTCGTCAATGAACGCGGCAAGGTCGGGGCGATCGGCCTCAAGGGTCTGGGCCACCGGGTGATCGGGTGCGATGGCGATGAACGACGCGCCGCGCATCGTGTCGGGGCGGGTCGAATAGCACTGGATCGTGCCGTTCCCGTCAGTGCGGTGAAAGGTGATCTCGATCCCGCGGCTTTCGCCGATCCAGTTTTCCTGCATCAAACGCACCTTGGCGGGCCAGTTGTCCAGCCCGTCCAGCGCTGATTTCAGCTCGCCCGCCATGTCGGAAATCTTGAAGAACCACTGGGTCAGCTCGCGGCGCTCAACCTCGGCACCGGACCGCCAGCCCTTGCCGTCGATCACCTGTTCGTTGGCCAGCACGGTCATGTCGACCGGGTCCCAGTTCACCTGCGCGTTCTTGCGATACACCAATCCCGCTTCGAGCATGTCGAGGAACAGCGCTTGCTGTTGGCCGTAATACTCTGGATCGCAGGTCGCGAACTCGCGGCTCCAGTCAATCGACAGGCCCAGCGGTTTCATCTGCGACCGCATGTCCGCGATGTTGCCATAGGTCCAGTCCTTGGGATGGCCGCCCGACGCCATGGCCGCATTTTCCGCTGGCATTCCAAAGGCATCCCAGCCCATCGGGTGCAGCACGTTGTGCCCGGTCGACATCTTGTAGCGCGCGATCACGTCGCCCATCGTGTAATTGCGCACGTGCCCCATGTGGATGCGGCCCGACGGGTACGGAAACATCTCGAGCACGTAGTATTTCGGCTTGTCCGCAGTGCGCGTCGCCTTGAAGACATCTGCCTTGTCCCAGGCCTCTTGCCAGCGGGCCTCGATCTCGGACGGGGTGTAGGTCGCCATGGGGTGTCTTTCCTGCAAACAAAAGCGCCGGGCGGTTGGCCCAGCGCTGTCTTAAAGGGGTTTGAAACGGGCGGGAAGGGGTCAGCGACGCCCGTCTGCGATCCTGAGCTGGCGCGCACGTGTCAGGATCGCATCCTCGACCGCGCGCACAGTGGACGCACCCGCCGGGCCGCGACGGCTTTGCAATGCGACGTTCAGTGATCGCGCGTCCAGTGCGGGGTCCTGGATCAGTACGGTGGCCCGATAGGCCTGTCCGCCACCGGGAGGCGTGCCGAAACCGGTGACAATCACACCAGTGTAGGGGTCAACCTCTTGGATCGGCAGAAAGTTCAGGACATCCAGGCTGGCACGCCATATGTAGCGGTTGACCTGAACAATCCGTTCCTCGTTGCGGCGGTTGAACAGAGCTTCAGAGACCGTGGTTGCGCCTTCCTGGCTGCGCGCGATGTCTGAATCCAGTTCGGGCGGTGTATTGTCACTGCTGCCGAAACGCAGACCACACCCGGCGAGACCGACAATGACGGCGAACGCGGCCCCGGTGCGGATACGCCGCAAGTTCGTGCGATTTAACATCATTCTGCCTACCACCCATGGCTGCCTGAAAATTCTGATAACTAACTTGGTCATCCCTCGCAAGCCGCCGCTGCGGAGCAATCGAAAAAGGGGCCTATGGGAACTGTGGCAAAGCTGCACCATCAAATGCCTGAATTGCGCCACGCTTTGAAGGCGGCATTGAGATGGACTGCCAAATAGGAGAGACAGTCGTCGTCCCCTCACCGGATTCCCCGGTAAGGGCGTTTGAATGAAATCCGAGGGAAAACTCATGAAAAAAGTTCTCTTCGCTTCCACCGCACTGCTGGCAACTGCCGGCATGGCGGCTGCGGAAGTCACGCTGGACGGTTTCGGCCGCTTCGGCCTGTTCTACCAGGAAGGCACCGACGCGACGCTTGGCAACGATGACGTGCGCATCGAACAGCGTTTCCGTCTGACCATCACCGGCGTTGCTGAGTCCGACGCTGGCGTCAAGTTTGAAGGCCGTATCCGCTTCCAGACAGACGATCAGGCAAATGGCAACAGCAACATTGCGCGCCGTTCGGCCGCTGGTTTTGCTGTGTCGACCGGTGGCTTCCGCCTCGACGTTGGCAACGTGTCCGACGTGATCGACTCCGGTGATGTCGTGAACTTCTACGGCTTTGGCGTTGGTCTGACGTCGTTCGCCGAACAGTCGTCCGGCTACAACCTGGGCTTCGTTGACTCCGGTAACGCAACAACTGAAGCTTCGACTGGCGCCGTAAGCGGCTTTGGTGTGTCCGGCGACGACTCGCTGATCATTCCGACTGTCAAGCTGCGTTACACCGCAGGTGACTTCACCGTTTCGGCATCTGTCACCGACGGCGTTCTGGGCACCCAGACTGCAACCGCGGCCAGCACGTACCAAGAGTACCAGCTGGGTGTTGGTTACACCTTCGGCGATTACTCGGTTGGCGTTGCGTTCGGCAGCAACGAAATCGAAACGTCTGACGGTGGTGCTGTGACCACTGTTGACAACGACTTCTGGGCTCTGTCGTTCGGCGGCTCGATCGGCGCATTCGCGTTCTCGATCCTGGTTGCAGACGATGACCAGGCCGGTGTTGACACCCGTTACGGCGCATCGGTCAAGTACGACGTGAGCGACGCAACCGAAATCCGGTTCGTATTTGCTGACTCCGGCGTCGACAGCAACGACGAAACCGTTGCAATCGGCTTCCGTCACAGCCTCGGCGGCGGTGTGTCGCTGCGCGGTGGTATCGGCCAGAACACGGGCGGCAACACCGTTGCTGACCTGGGTGTGATCTTCAACTTCTAAGTTGAACACACTGCGAACGATTTGGGGCGTGCCACTGGCGCGCCCCTTTTCTTTTGTGCGGGAATGATATCTTTGACAGGCGTCCCGGATATCCAAGGCCCGTGTTTCCATGTCCCTCACCACAATCACCGACCGTATCGCCGCTGCCGCCGCCAAGGCC
>JBCBAV010000032.1:0-31109 GCA_038532285.1 Pseudomonadota bacterium
ATGGACCGCGCGCCCTCCTTGCGCTGCAACTCCGCGATCTTGTCAAAGAAATCCGCCATCCCGCCGGCATCCGTGCCCGAGGCATCCAGCATCTCGAGCGCAAAGACATCTGCCGCCGCTTCCGCCTCGCGCGTGTAGGACGCATTCAGCGTCCATTCGGCCAGCAGCACAGCCGCACCGCCGCCCGCAAAATCCCCTAAAATCAACGACAAAAGCCCCGCCGACCCCGCCGACCGTAGCGCATTGCGCGTCACGTCCCGCGCCTCCACGTGCCCGATTTCGTGCCCGAGAACCGCTGCAACCTCGTCGGGACCGTCGGCTTTCTCGATCAAACCGCGCATCAAAACGATGTGCCCCCCCGGTGCGGCAAAGGCGTTGACCATCGGGTGATCGAACACCGCCACGGTCAAATCATATCGGGTATCAGTCCCTTCCGTCAGGCGGTCTTCCATTGCTTGCAGCGCGCGCAACCCTTCGGAACCAGTGCAGGTCAGCCCCTTGGTGCGTGATCTGCCCAGCACCCGTTCCATCGACCGCACCACCGTCTGACCCCAGGCAACTTCGCGTTCGATGGGCAGGTAGGTGGCCAAAGTGTTGGCCATGGCCGGCAGAATGACAAAGATCATCAGCAACATCGCGCTTATGGCGCCGCCGGTCCACAGCGTGACCTTGCGATAGGTCCCGCGCGCCACGTCGCGGCGGTGCAGATCGGGACAGAGGCGCGACAGGATGGTCAGCAACTCGGGTTCCTCGACCGTCAGCCGCGCGGTTTTGATCAGCGCGGAGTCGAGCGCTTCATCCGCCACAAGGCTCAGCACCATCTGATCGTCGCGCGCCTGATCCGAAAGTGCCCGGATCGCCCAGAGCGGCCAGTATTGCGCCCCCTCGGGCAGGCTCGGATGGGTCAGCCGCAGCGTCTCTGCCGCGGCATCCACGTGCAAATCCACCGTCAGGCGCAGGCCTTGCTCTCCGTCGAAAAAACGGCCCTGCGCCTGCGCGTGACGCATCAGATGGCCCCGCCCACGTCGAGCGCGTCGGCAAACCCTTCGGCGTCCGCGCCCGCATCAGCCGTGCGCTGGCGAATGCTGTCGAGGTGGTCGGCATTCATGACCGTGATGTTGGTCACCGCGTGTTCGATGATGGGTTGCGTGATCATGACCAAGCTCAACCCGCCCGCTGCGAGAAAGGCCAGCGCATAAAGCACACCGATCACGACGAGTGAGGCGATGCTGCCCCCGTCAAGCGCGCCACCTTGGTCAAAGGAACCCATGCTGGCTGCGCCGATGGCTGCAATGATGCCGAATATCACGCCCATGATGACAGCGATCACAATGGTACCGACCACCACTTTGCCAATGATGGTGCCAGTCTCCAAGGCAGCGCCAAAGGTCACCTGCCCGTCAAGAAGCTTGTGTTCCGCCAGATAATTGAACGCATAGACACGGTAATACACCAGACCGATCAGAAACCAGATGTAGGCGACAAAGAAACCTATGCCGCCAGCAAGCGCCATTCCAGCAGACTCGCTTGCGCCGCCAAAGCCCAACAAGGCACCGGCAACAAGGAACAGCGCAAGGCCGATAAAAACGTGCTTCATCCCGGCATAAAGCGCGCTCCAGCGGCCTTCTTGCACGAATTTGCCATCGCCGTACCAGGTACGATCCGTCATGAACTTTTCCAGCTTGAACGTGACAAGCGGGTTCATGAGACCAAGCGTGATCAGGTTCAAAAGGTAATACCCCATGGCGCGCAATGCATACGCCCACGCGCCGTTTTCCATGCCAAACCGCAACCCGCGCCAGCGCGTGCGCGCCATGCGATACCGCCGCGCGCGATATTGCGCAAAAAGCATGAGCGGCAGAACCGCGAGAAGCGTGATGTAGATCGCAAAGATCTGCGCCAGCGCCTGCGCCTCCGTCTCGGGCGTGGAGAACATGTTGAGGCCAAAGTAAAACAGCGCCATCTGGATGACGCCCAGATAGACCGCGAGAATCACAATCGCGACGAGGAAGCCAAGGAACTTTTCGACCCCGGTGCCGGTGTATTCAAAGCTGTCGCCATCGCCGGACACAGACGACCAGATGTATTTCCGGATGCGGGTTTTGGCCCAAAACCGGTAGATGCCCAGCGTGAGCACGGTAAAAATGGCCGTGATGAAATAGAGTTTGAATAGCGGGCTACCTTTGCCGTGATAGCTGCCGTTAATTTGATTGTTCATGAGAATGCGCTTCCCTCGTTACGCCTCCCTGGCTTGGGAGATCAATGATTTGGTGCGCGAATCCTAACCCGGTCAAAACCGGTTGTCGCGGGGAAATCCGCGGGGGGCCATGCGGCCCGCGCTGGCGCGTTTGGCGGTCCATTCGGTCAGATCGGTTTCGGTGCGCGTGCGCCCGGCGGGATCCAGCCAGCTGAGCCCATCGGCAAGGGTGAAGGTGGTGGCATCCGACAGCCCGCCATCCTTGTATTTTTGCAGCCGCACGCCCTTGCCGCGAGCCATTTCGGGCAGTTCTTCCAGCGGGAAAACAAGGACCTTGCGATTGTCGCCAACCACCGCGACGTGATCGCCGTCGATCCGTTTGGCCAATCGCATCACCGTGTCACCGCGTACGTTCAGCACCTGCTTGCCGCTCCGGGTCTGGGCGATAATCTCGTCCTCGGGCACGACAAATCCGTCGCCCGCGCTGGACGCCACCAGCAGCTTCGCCCCCGGTTTGTGGGTCAGGATGCCGACGATCTGCGCCTCGTTCGGCAGATCGACCATCAGGCGCAGCGGCTCACCCATGCCGCGCCCGCCGGGCAGGTTGGCCGCCGATAGGGTATAGAAACGGCCCGTGGAGCCGACGATCAGCAGCCGGTCGGTGGTTTCGGCATGGAAGATGAAGCGCGGCCCGTCGCCGTCCTTGAACTTCAGTTCGCGGGTCAGGTCGATATGGCCGGTCATGGCGCGGACCCAGCCCATCTGGCTGCACACGACGGTGATCGGTTCGCGGTCGATCATCGCCTCGAGCGGGACGTCTTCGATCTCGCCCGCTTCGGCGAACGTGGTGCGGCGCGCGCCGCCCTCATAATCCTTGCCGAACTGTTTTTTCACGGTTTTCAGTTGGTCCGCGATGGCACCCCATTGCAGGTCTTCCTCGGCCAAGAGGTCTTCGAGACCTGCGCGTTCTTCCATCAGCGCGTCGCGTTCGCGCAAGAGTTCCATCTCTTCGAGCCGCCGCAGGCTGCGCAGGCGCATGTTCAGGATCGCCTCGGCCTGCACGTCGCTTAGCTCGCCCTCGCCTGCGGCGGGGGAGACATAGTCAGCCTCGGACAGCGCACGGGGATGATCCTGTGCCCAGTTCTCGCGCATCAGCGCAGGCTTGGGATCGTCGTCATAACGGATGATGTCGATCACGCGGTCGAGGTTGAGAAAGGCGACAATGAACCCTTCGAGCACTTCGAGCCGGTGGTCGATCTTTTCCATCCGGTGCTGGCTGCGCCGGATCAGGACCGCGCGCCGGAAATCGAGGAAGGCGCGCAGCACGTCCTTCATCGAACAGACCTTGGGCGTCACGCCGTCGATCAGCACGTTCATGTTGAGCGAGAACCGCACCTCGAGGTCCGAATTGCGGTAGAGCATGCCCATCAGTACGTCGGGGTCCACGTTCTTGGATCGCGGTTCGAGGATCAGGCGGATGTCATCGGTGCTTTCGTCCCGCACATCGGCGAGGATCGGCACCTTCTTGGTCTGGATCAGCTCGGCCAGCTTTTCGATCAGCTTGGATTTCTGGACCTGGAAGGGGATCTCGGTGACCACGACCTGCCACTGGCCACGGCCCAGATCCTCGACCTCGTAACGGCAGCGACAGCGGAAGCCGCCGCGCCCGGTGCGGTAGGCCTGTGCAATCGCTTCTTTCGGCTCGACGATGATGCCGCCAGTGGGAAAATCCGGCCCGGGCACGAAATTCAACAGCGTGTCGTCACGGGCGTCGGGCGTCTTGATCAGGTGCAAGCAGGCATCGACCAGTTCGGCGATGTTGTGTGGCGGGATGTTGGTGGCCATGCCCACCGCGATACCCGACGCGCCATTGGCAAGCAGGTTCGGGAACGTTGCGGGCAGCACCGCAGGCTCTTCGAGCCGGCCATCGTAATTGTCGCGGAAATCGACCGCGTTTTCATCGAGGCCCTCCAGCAGCGCCTCGGCAAAGGCGGTCATCCGCGCTTCGGTATAGCGGGAGGCGGCGGGGTTATCGCCGTCGATGTTGCCAAAGTTGCCCTGCCCGTCCACAAGCGGGTAGCGCACGTTGAAATCCTGCGCCAGCCGCGCCATCGCATCATAGATCGCGGCATCGCCGTGGGGGTGGAAATCCCCCATCGTGTCGCCGCTGATTTTCGCCGATTTCAGGAACTTCCCGCCCGAAGCAAGACGCAGGCGGCTCATCGCGTAGATGATGCGCCGGTGCACCGGTTTTAAACCATCGCGTGCATCGGGCAGCGCGCGGTGCATGATCGTGCTGAGCGCATAGGTCAGATACCGCTCACCCAGTGCGCGGCGCAGCGGTTCGCTGAGGTCCATGTTGGGGGTATCGGCCTCTTGGGACATAGATGCTGTGTAGCCAAGCCGTGCAACTGGGACAAGCGCGTCGTTGCAGGAATTGTGCGGCAGTTCAGTGACAGCCCGCGAGTGCTTTGCAAATCACACTTTTTTCCGGTGCTGGGAATCGCTCAGTCTGTTAACCTTCTTGTGTCATCAAGCTGCCGATGACACGGCCTGTTGTTGGGGGGTTACGCGCTATGACGCGCTTTATATTGATTTCATTCTTGTTTTTGGGATTTGCGTTTTATCAACTGAGCGGCGGCAGTGATTTCGACGCCGAAGCGACCCGTTTGTCGCGGGTAGAAGCAGAACCTGAAGTCACCAAACAGGCGACGGCGCAAAGGTCGCCTGCGAGATCGATCGATCCGGTCCCCGAGAACGTAACGCGGGTCAAACTGGACCTGAATTCGCTTGATGACGTGCTGCGGCCCGGTGCGCGCCGGCAAGCGTCACCGGTGATCGACACCGCTTTGACGACAGAAGAGGACGCATCCCAACCTGTTGAAGTGCTTCCCAGCCTGCTCATTGATCAGCCGGTGATCCGGCCCGTCGATTTTGGCGTGGCACCTGCGCGGGCGGTCACCGGGACGGCACCCAAGCAGGTGCGGCAGGTCACCGGGTCATCGGTCAACGTACGCGGCGGCCCCGGGACCGAGTATTCCGTTGTGAACCGGCTGGTTCGTGGCGACGAGGTCGAAGTGCTGCAAGACCCCGGAAATGGCTGGGTCAAGCTGCGTCCTGTGGACGGTGGCCCCGTTGGCTGGATGGCGGAGTTCCTGCTGACCCAGGGGTGATTGCATCCCGACTCCGCCGCGGTCATGATGCCGCCGATACAGGCAGGCAGAGCAGCACATGGTACAAAAATCGGTCCTGATCACGGGATGCTCATCAGGCATTGGGCATGCGGCGGCGCATGGGATGCGCGCCCGCGGATGGCGGGTTTTCGCGTCATGCCGCAAAGCGGGAGACTGTGCCCGGCTTCGGGACGAAGGCTTTGATGCACCGCTGATCGACTACGAATTGCCAGACACCATCGAAAGCGGGCTGTCCGAGGTGCTCGAAGCCACCGGTGGCACGCTGCACGCGCTTTTCAACAATGGCGCCTATGCGGTGCCTGGTGCGGTTGAGGATCTACCCACGGATGCGTTGCGCGCAATATTCGAGGCGAACGTCTTTGGCTGGCACGACCTCACGCGGCGCGTGTTGCCTGTCATGCGTGCTCAGGGGCACGGACGGATTGTGCAAAACAGTTCGGTTCTTGGTCTTGTCGCGCTTCCGTGGCGCGGCGCCTACAACAGCACGAAATTCGCGGTCGAAGGCCTGACAGACACCTTGCGACTGGAGCTGCGCGACAGCCCCATTCACGTGGTGCTGATTGAACCGGGCCCCGTGACCAGCCGCATCCGCGTCAATTCGATCCCGCATTTCGAAAAGTGGATCGATTGGGAAAGCTCTGCGCTCAAAACGCTGTACGAAAAGCGCCTGCGCGCGCGGCTTTATGATGATACGGGTCCGGACACGTTCGAATTGCCGCCCGAAGCCGTCGTCAAGAAGCTGGCCCATGCACTGGAGCATCCAAGCCCGCGCCCGCGCTATTATGTGACCACGCCGACCTATATCATGGCCACGCTGAGGCGCCTGCTGCCGACCCGTACCTTGGACAATGTCGCGGCCAGGGGCGGCTAATCTCCCTTCGCTTTTTGTCGGTGGGCCTCTACATCACCGCAAAGACAAGAACAAAGGAACCGGATCATGGGGTTTGACCCGCTGTTTGTACTGATCATGCTGGCGTGCCTGGGCGTGGTTGTCGTTTTGATGCTGGGCTTGGGCGGCTTTGCCAAGGGGTCGGGCTGGGCTGCGGCCAATTCGAACAAGCTGATGCGCATGCGGATTGCAGCGCAGTTCGTGGCCGTGCTGCTGATCCTCGCCTTTGTTGCGCTGCGCGGGAACGGAGGCTGACACCATGGTGGTCTTGAGCAAGATTTACACAAAAACCGGCGATGCTGGTGAAACTGCGCTTGGTAACGGCGCGCGCGTGGCCAAACACGCGGCACGGGTCACGGCTTATGGCACGGCGGACGAGTTGAACGCCTTTGTCGGTGTCGCTCGTCTGGTGGCCGAAGGCGACGTCGACGAAGGGTTGAGCCGCATTCAAAACGACCTTTTCGATCTTGGCGCTGATCTGTGCCGCCCGGACATGGAAAAGGATGCCGACGCCGAATACCCGCCTTTGCGCATGATTGACGCGCAGGTGTCGCGTCTCGAAGCCGAGATTGACGCAATGAACAGCAGCCTCGACCCATTGCGCAGCTTCATCCTGCCGGGTGGCACCGCGCTGTCGGCGCATCTGCATGTGTGCCGAACCGTGGCACGTCGTGCCGAACGGCTGTCCGTGGAGCTTGCCACCATGGAAGCGGTGAACCCGGCTGCGGTAAAATATCTTAACCGGCTCAGCGACTGGTTCTTTGTCGCAGCGCGCATTGCCAACAACGGTGGCAAGGACGACGTGCTATGGGTTCCGGGCGCGAACCGGGAATAGCGACTGGCGCCTTGGCTATCCCTCGGGTTGCCACAGTTCGATCGGGGTGCCTTCGGGGTCGTGCAGATGGGCAAAGCGGCCGATGCCGGGCATGGGATCGCGTTCTTTCGCCTCGATCCCGTTCTCACGCAACTGCGCGATCATCGCGTCCATGTCGTCCACTTTGAAATTTAGCATGAACGCCCTGTCTGCGCTGAAATAACCGGTGTCCGCCGCAAAGGGTGCAAAGACCACCGGCCCGCCCACGGTGTGCCACGGCTGCTGATCCGCAGCCTGCGGCACCAAATCGATGCCCAGCATGTCGCGATACCATACAGCCAGCACCTCGGGCGCCTGCGCGCGAAAGAAAAACCCACCGATCCCTGTGACGCGTTGCATCGCCGCACCTCCTGACAAAAAACTACCATAAATCAGCACGAATTGCGCCCCTGTGCCATAACGCGGCGTCGCGGGCACATGACGTGACGATTTTGCTCTGTTTCCGTAGGCGCAGGTTAGGTAAACCACGCGGGACTGCTCGCCAATTTGCGCAAGCCACGAGTCGGATTTTGAGGAGAGGAACGCTCATGAAGGTCCTGGTACCTGTCAAACGCGTGATTGATTACAACGTGAAAGTTCGCGTCAAAGCGGATGGCACGGGCGTCGATCTCGCCAATGTGAAAATGTCGATGAACCCCTTCGACGAAATTGCCGTTGAACAGGCCATCCGCCTGAAAGAGGCAGGCCAAGCCGATGAAATCATTGCGGTCTCTATCGGGGTGAAGCAGGCGCAAGAGACCCTGCGGACCGCGCTGGCCATGGGGGCAGATCGCGCGATCCTCGTGGTTGCTGCCGACGACGTGCACACGGACATCGAACCGCTGACCGTTGCCAAGATCCTCGCCAAAGTGGTCGAGGAAGAGCAGCCGGGCCTCGTGCTGTGTGGCAAGCAGGCGATTGACAACGACATGAACGCCACCGGCCAGATGATGTCGGCGCTGCTGGGCTGGAGCCAGGCCACCTTTGCCTCCGAGGTTGAGATTGCCGGGGACAAGGCCAAGGTGACCCGCGAGGTCGACGGCGGCCTGCAGACCATCGAGGTCAACATGCCAACCGTGATCTCCGTGGACCTGCGTCTGAACGAGCCGCGCTATGCGTCGCTGCCCAACATCATGAAAGCCAAGAAAAAGCCGCTGGATGAGAAAACGGCAGCGGATTACGGCGTCGACGTGAGCCCGCGCCTCGAGATCGTGAACACCGCCGAGCCGGCAGAACGTGCCGCGGGCATCAAGGTGGGTTCGGTCGACGAACTGGTGGAAAAACTCAAAGAAGCGGGGGCTGTGTAATGGCTGTACTTCTTATTGCTGAGATCAATGACGGTGAGCTGAGCATGGACGCCACGGCCAAGGCCGTGACCGCGGCCAAGGCGTTGGGCGACGTGACAGTGCTGGCGACGGGTGCGACCTGTGCCGACGCCGCCGCTGCCGCTGCGACCATCGACGGTGTCGCAAAAGTGCTGTGCGCCGAAGACGCGCTCTATGGCAAGCGTCTGGCGGAGCCGGTGGCTGATCTGATCGTGTCGCTGGCTGGCGATTACGAACACATCGTCGCCCCGGCCACCACCGACGCCAAGAACATCATGCCGCGCGTGGCAGCCCTACTGGACGCGATGGTAATCTCGGATGCGACCGCTGTCATTGACGGCAACACGTTCGAGCGCCCGATCTATGCCGGTAACGCAATCCAGACCGTGAAAACGGGCGACGGCAAAAAGGTCATCACCTTCCGCACATCGACCTTTGACGCGGCTGGCACCGGCGGAGCAGCGCCGGTCGAAAATATCGGTGCTGCTGCCAACCCGGGCCTGAGCGCTTGGGTCGAAGACAAGGTTGCCGAAAGCGACCGGCCCGAGCTGACATCGGCTGGCGTGGTTGTCTCCGGTGGGCGCGGCGTCGGGTCCGAGGATGACTTTGCCCTGATCGAAAAGCTGGCAGACAAGCTGGGTGCGGCTGTTGGCGCGTCGCGCGCCGCGGTCGACTCGGGCTATGCTCCGAATGACTGGCAGGTGGGCCAAACCGGCAAGGTGGTCGCCCCGGATCTGTATGTCGCCGTTGGCATCTCGGGCGCGATCCAGCACCTTGCTGGCATGAAAGACAGCAAGGTGATCGTCGCGATCAACAAGGACGAAGAAGCCCCGATTTTCCAGGTGGCCGATTACGGGCTGGTTGCAGACCTCTTTGACGCCGTTCCTGAGCTGGTCGAAAAACTCTAAGCCGCAGCACGGTTTACCGCTGAACATGGAAGGTGCGCGTCCATCGCGCACCTTTTTTGTTTCAGATCATCTCGCGCAACACGGGCACCAGCCCATCGGCAATTTCACGATGGACTTCAGGCCCCAGCATGACCTTGGCTGCTGGCGTGTCCATGTCGGCAAAAACCATGCCTTCCGTGCCCATCGCCATCGCGTCCTCGGATGCCACGATGCGCACAGATCGTGTCACCAGCGGCTCAATCTCGTGCAGCATTTTTTCCGAGACAAAGGCCGGGTCCGTATCGATTTCGCGCGGTTGGTTTTCTGGACCCGCATCGCTGGCCCATAGCAATACGGTCTTGCCGGGAATCTGGCTTAAGACCAGACGCATTCTTGCGACCCACGCGCTTTGCAGTTCGTCAATCACGCTGGAAAACCGGTCGGGGGACACAAGCTTGAGCCGCTTGAGCATGTGATTGGTAAAGTTGAACTCGGCGAAATCCACCTCACGATAAATCGTGCGCATCAAGGCGGATGCTTCGACAAACCTGTCGTTTCGGCGTGGGTGCACCTTGTAGAACCGGTTCGACATATTGCGCGGGCTGGTGACCTGTATCACCGTAACGGCTGCATTCACCGCGACTTCACGCAGAACAGGATCAGCGGCGTAGACGTCGATCCCACCGTTCACACAGCCGAAATTGACGCAGGTATGCCCAAGATCCGCTTCAACCAGCTGCGGGAACGGCGTTTCGATGAATTTGCCATATGTCAGCGTACCGCCAAAGAAGGCGACATAGGGCTTTTCCAACGGGCGCTTGGGCCCGCGGAACAGGATTTTGGAATTGCCGTACCGGCACGGCAAATAGTCAAGGCCACCCGGCCCTCTCGTATCAAAGCTCATGATACCCACTCTTCCTTTTTCACCCGAGCGGAAGCTGCCATGATTCACCTTTCCCAATCGCTAACGCTGTGTGGCTTTTTAAGGGCCGGGCGGCCTTGCCCTGTCTTGGGCCATGACAGTATGCTGCGCGTGCAAAAAGAGGGGCGCGTGATGGAGATCAAATCAGTGGGCATTGTCGGCGCGGGGCAGATGGGCAACGGCATTGCCCATGTGATGGCGCTGGCAGGCTTTGATGTGCTGCTCAACGACATTTCCGGCGATACCCTGCAGGGCGCACTGACGACCATTGACCGCAACCTTGTCAGGCAAGTGACCCGTGGCAAGATCGGCGAGGTGGACAAGGATGCCGCCCTGGCTCGGATCAAGACAACCCTGACCCTGACCGATCTGGGCCAAAGTGATTTGGTGATCGAAGCCGCAACCGAGCGGGAAACCGTCAAACAGGCAATTTTCGAGGATCTGGTGCCGCACCTTCTGCCACACACGATCCTGACCTCGAACACCTCATCCATATCCATCACGCGGCTTGCAAGCCGCACTGACCGACCGGAAAAGTTCATGGGGTTTCACTTCATGAACCCCGTGCCTGTGATGCAGCTGGTCGAATTGATCCGCGGCATAGCAACGGATGCAGAGACCTTTGACGCCTGCAAGGATGTGGTTTCCAAGCTGGGCAAAATCGCTGCCACGGCCGAGGATTTCCCGGCGTTTATCGTGAACCGCATCCTCATGCCCATGATCAACGAAGCGGTTTATACGCTTTATGAAGGGGTGGGTTCGGTGCAATCCATCGACAGCTCGATGAAACTGGGTGCCAACCATCCGATGGGACCGCTTGAACTGGCGGATTTCATCGGGCTTGATACCTGCCTAGCGATCATGAATGTGCTGCACGACGGGCTGGCAGATACCAAGTATCGCCCCTGTCCGCTGCTCACGAAATATGTCGAAGCCGGGTGGCTTGGGCGCAAGACACAGCGCGGGTTCTACGATTACCGTGGGGACGTTCCGGTTCCGACGCGATAGCGTTTGCCGCGGCGCAGATTGATTGCATATCAACCTGCAGTCAGGCCCTTAATCTTTGAGCGACATCGTGTGATCGCGCAACCACGCCATAAAGCCGCGCGGATCGTCTTTCCAACTGGTCACGAACTCCGGGTCCAGCGGTGAGCCCACAACCGGTCCTTGCGGTTTGTTCAGCGCATGAACAATCTCGTGCAAGAGAAGGCCCTGCCGCAGCATTGGCGACACGCGATTGGCAATTTGATAGGCGCGGCTGTTCTGACCCGGAAAGCGTATCGGCAAAACGGTGGCTCCGGACCGGCGAATAAGTTGCGCGGTAAACACGTTCCATTCACCTTCGATTGCAGGCCCCCACCACGTTTCGGATGCGGCCACGCCACCCGATGGGAACAGGGCTACAACGCCGCCGTCTTTCAAATGTGCCATCGCCTTGGCGCGCATTTCCACGCCTTTGCGTTGCGCATCCGGATCATGTGGAAAAGGCACCGGGATCATGTAGCTGCCCGCGACCTCATCAATCGCGGTCAAGAGCGACCGTGTCAAAATGCGATAGTCCGGACGTACGCGCCCGATCAGATCAGCAAAGATCATGCCGTCGACCATGCCATGGGGATGGTTGGCAACGACAATCAATGGACCTTCTCGCGGGATGAGGTCCAACTGGTGTTGCGGCGTCGTCAATTCGATGCCCATGACGTCGAGGCACGCGCGCCAGAACGCTTGCCCCGAAGGCGCACCGCGTTGTTCGAACTTGCGGATCAGGCGCAGGATTGTCAGCTTTCCGGTCAGCGCCTCCATCACCCGGATGAAACTCGCCTTCCACGGATCCTCGAACGTCGAAGCGTAGGACAAGCTGCGCCGGTCGTACTTCGTGAACGTCACGTTCTCGGGCTTGGCCAGATTGCCTGCGTTATGCGTGCTTTCTACCAAAGCGTTGTTTCCCCCTGAAAGCCTGCGTTCAGGCCCCTTCGCCGAACTTGTCTGCTACCAGAGCTTCAAGTGCATCGGCAAGGGCCTCAGCATCGGGCCCCGACGTTTCCACGTCAATAAAACTTCCCCGCGGCGCTGCCAACATCAAAAGGCCCATGATGCTGTCGCCGGGGGCGGACAGGCCATCCTTGGTGACCGTCGCACGCGCGTCAAAGCCTTCGACCACTTCAACCAGTTTGGCAGAAGCACGGGCATGCAATCCCTTGACGTTTACGATTTCAAAGCTGCGGTTCACCATGGTTCAGCTCTCGGCGCTCAGGTTTTGGGTGTCGATGTATTTCTTGCCTGAATCCAGTGCGCCGCGCACGGCGTCTTCCACATCGAGGTGGCGGGATTTGGCCAGTTTGATGAGCATGGGCAGGTTTGCGCCATAAAGGATGCGTCGGTTGCGCGGTTTGCATGCGCGCAGGCTGAGGTTTGAAGGAGATCCGCCAAAAAGATCAGTGACCACGACGACCCCGTCGCCTGCGTCCACCTCGTCTGCTGCGGCGCAGATCTCGTGTTCTTTGGCTTTGCGATCGTGGTCAGCCTCGATGGAAATGGCCTGGATGCCAGGCTGCGCGCCCACGACATGTTCTATGGCGCGCAGGTATTCCGCGGCCAGTCCTCCATGTGCAACAATGACGACGCCTATCACCTACTGGCCTCTTCGCGTTTCAAGCGGTCCATGTCTCGGTGCCGGACCGAGGCGTGCCAACCGGCCTTTTGCAACAGAACGGCCAGCTTCTCGGCCATGGCCACTGACCGATGCTGACCTCCGGTGCAACCAAAAGCCACCAAGACATGCGATTTACCTTCTTCAAGGTAGGCGGGCAAGAGCCACAGCACCATCTGTGACACACGGTCAACGAATCCGTCGGCGCGCGGGTCCGCCGCAATGTAGGCCTGAACCTCTTGAGACGTGCCGTTCGCCGCGCGCAGCGAAGGCTCCCAGTAGGGATTTTTCAGGAACCTGCAGTCAAACACCATGTCCGCTGCCCGTGGCAAACCGCGCCGAAAGCTGAAGCTCTGCACCGCCACGGCCATCTGTTCAGTCCCGCCCGGCGCAAACCAGCTGTCTACTTCCGCGCGCAATTGATGAACGTTGAGTTCGCTGGTGTCGATCAGCATGTCGGCACGGGCCTTGAGTGGCGCGAGCAGAGCCAATTCCCGTTCTACCCCTGCCTCAACCCTGTCGTCTTCGGCCATCGGGTGGCGCCGGCGGGTTTCGGAAAACCGGTTCAACAAGACTTGCCTGCGGCAATCAAGATAAAGCAGATCAGCAGCGACACCGGGCGTTGAAGAAATCATACCAAGCGCGTCGAAAACGCCGGTGACTGAGAAATCCCGCGTGCGTGGATCAATTCCCAAGGCCAGCGAACGGGTCGCTTCCGGATCATCCAGCAGCGCATGAACCAATCGCAGCGGCACGTTGTCGATCGCTTCGTATCCCAGATCTTCGAGCGCACGGATGGCACTGGTTCGTCCTGCGCCCGCCGGTCCGGTGACCAATACCACGCGACGGGGCTGGGGCTGGGGGTCGTTCATGCAATATCGCTCCTTCCAAAGCGAAGATATTGCACAAGTGCCGCGGGCCAAGCACGATGATCGACCCGCAGAAACAGCGGCAGGCTGGCATCGAGTATCTCAACGTCGCGTTTCGGGGGCAGGCGCTCGGTTTCGTCCCGGTCCAGATCGACAACTGCCACAATGGGCGCAGGCCGCGCCTCCGCCTGCAAAAGTCCCAGTCCGCGTGCTTCTATCGTGCCGGAGATTGCCCCTGGGGCACGGCCCCACAGCGCCCCGGTACGCATGAACAACTCGGTCTGATCGTCAGAGATCAGGATGGCACCGTGGCTCATCAATTCGAGGGCAAGGCTTGATTTACCGCGTCCTGACGCCCCTGTGATCAACAGCCCGCGCGCACCAAATGCAACAGCGCTGGCATGCATCCGCTCCACGAAAAGGCGTCAGACGGGCAGACCCACAACGAAACGCGCGCCGAGCGGTTCCGAAGTGATGTCCGCGTCGGTGGGACGGATGTTTTCAGCCCAGATCACACCGCCATGCGCTTCGACAATCTGTTTGGAGATGGCCAGCCCGAGCCCCGAATTGTTGCCGAAATGCTCTTCCGGGCGTTGGGAATAGAACCGTTTGAAAATCTTCGTAAGCGCCTGATCAGGAATGCCGGGCCCGGTGTCCTCGACGACCACAAGCACGCGATTTTCCCGCTTTCGCGCCCAAACACGGATCGCATCGCCGTCCTCGCAAAACGAAATCGCATTGGTGATCAGATTGACAAACACCTGCGCCAGGCGCGCCTCAAGCCCATGCACCTCTATCGGTGATTTCGGCAGGTCCGAGATAAACTCGATGCCCTTGCCGCGCGCGTCCTCGCCCAGATACTGGCTGAGGTTGTCAATCATATGCAACAGATCGAATGGCTCTTCTTCCTCCTTGACCAGTTCGGAATCGAGACGTGAGGCATTCGAGATGTCGCTGACCAGACGGTCGAGGCGGCGCACGTCGTGTTCAATCACGTCGAGTAGCTTTTCGCGCTGATCGTCCCGTTTGACCAACCGCAGCGTGCCCACAGCGGACCGCAAAGAGGCGAGCGGGTTTTTGATCTCGTGCGCAACGTCCGCCGCGAATTGTTCATTGCCGTCGATGCGATTGTAGAGCGCCGATATCATGCCCCTGAGCGCGCCAGACAAGCGTCCGATTTCGTCCGGACGAGCGGTCAGATCCGGGATCCGGATCCGACCGGGGTTCATCTTTCGCGCGGAGCGGTCTTGCCCAAGCTCTGCGGCAGCCGCGAGGTCAGCGAGCGGATTGGCAATGGTCGAGGCCAATACGAGGCTGAGACCAATCGAGACAAGCACGGCGATCACGAACATCTGCAGCACGCGCTCCCGTTCGCCGCGCACCAGCGCATCAATCTCACCGGACGGGCTGGTCATCGCGACCGCGCCGACCGATACCCCGTCGAGAACGACCGGCGTGACAATGGCAAAGAACTGCACGCCGTCAGGTCCGACGACGTTGCCCACCTGATGCTCGCCGCCAAGGCTGGATGGCACCAGCGCGCTCAGCTGCTCACCCAGTGTGGCAACTTCACCTTGTGTACCACTGGAAAATGGTCCCGAAACGACATCCCACAGCCAGCTCAGCCCATTGGTGAGGATCGTCTTGTCATTGTTCCCGTCTTGAACGCTGTCGATCTCGGCGCTGCCGTCAATGCTGCCGATGACACGACCGGCCGGATCAAAAACATAGACCCGCTTGCCCTTGCGCAAGTCGAGACCGGCAAGGGTCTTGTCGACGTCGATTGCATCAGCGATTTTGGTGGTGCCCGTTTCCGGAAGCTGTGCCTCCAGCACGTCTGCAACAAGCTCGGCTTGCGAGATGACGCCGGAAATGCGTTGAACTGCAAGACTATCGCGCGTCGAGTTGAGGTAGAGAATGCCCGCAACCAGAACATTCAGCGCGATCAGATTGAACGTGATGATCTTGCGCGCAAGTGGCGAACTGCGCAGCGACACCAACCCGCGACGTGCACGGGTGTCGCGCATTTCGGTCGATGCGACGCTGTCGGGTGAAACCCAATCCTCGCCGAGGACGACATCGCCGTCCCTCACCTGTGTCGTGGCAGTGTCACGCACGTGCCTTGTCCTCGCTCAAACCGCCCTGAAAGCGGTGCCCCATGAGGTCATCACTCTTCGTTATAGCGATACCCAATGCCATAAAGCGTCTCAATCGCCGAGAATTCTGAATCCGCTGTGCGCATTTTCTTGCGCAACCGCTTGATGTGACTGTCGATCGTGCGATCATCGACATAAACCTGATCGTCATACGCCACATCCATCAGCTGATCGCGTGATTTGACGAAACCCGGGCGCTGCGCCAGCGCCTGAAGCAACAGGAATTCTGTCACCGTCAGCGACACATCCTGCCCTTTCCAGCTGACCGCGTGGCGCAGCGGGTCCATGCGCAGGTCGCCGCGTTCCATCACCTTGGTCTCTTCGGTGGTGCCCACCTCATCGCTGATCACGGCGTCCTGACGGCGCAGCAGCGCGCGGATGCGTTCAACCAAAAGACGCTGCGAAAACGGCTTTTTCACGTAGTCGTCTGCGCCCATACGCAGACCCAACACCTCATCAATCTCATCATCCTTTGAGGTGAGAAAGATCACTGGCATCGTTGTTTTCTGGCGCAGCCTTTGCAGCAGATCCATGCCATCCATGCGCGGCATCTTGATATCCAGCACTGCCATATCCGGAAGTCGTTTGTTAAATGCATCGAGCGCGGCCTGACCGTCGTTATATGTCTCGACCTCGAACCCCTCAGCCTCAAGCGTCATGGATACAGACGTCAGGATGTTCCTGTCGTCATCTACCAATGCAATCTTGTTCATTGCCTGTTTCCTTTTACTGCTCGAACTTTTTCTTTGTTTTTCCGGTATATTCCCGATTTTGACGCGCCGAATCAATCACGAAGTGCGAATCAAGCCACCTAATCAGGTTCCAAGTCGCCACAATTTGGTTAGGAATGGCTAAATTGCCGCACTTTATCCCCCAATCTTCGCGGATCGGAAACCTGTTTGCGCAATCTGTCGCCGTGGTGGCGCTAACTACGGTTCCGCTTTCTGTTCAGGCTGTTTAAGCCCGTGGTACGACACGAAAACCGGACCTCGTGCCGGTGCGACAGAGCCTACAGTGCGCCAGGAGAAATCAAATGACATTTGGACGGGTCAACCCGCAGTTCCGCCTCGAAGATCAAGGGATCACAGGGCTGGGCGATGTCTATTACAACCTGATCGAACCGGCGTTGATTGAACGTGCGCTTGCACGCGAGGAAGGCGAGCTCGGCAAGGGCGGCACGTTCCTTGTGTCCACCGGCAAGTTCACGGGCCGCTCGCCCAAGGACAAGCATGTGGTGAAAACCGACAGCGTCGCAGACAGCATCTGGTGGGACAACAACGCCGGAATGTCGGTGGCGGGCTTTGACCAGCTTTATGACGACATGATCGCGCACATGCAGGGACGCGAATACTACGTCCAAGATCTGACCGGCGGCGCCGATCCTGCCTATTCGATCAATGTCCGAATGGTCACCGAACTTGCGTGGCATGGCCTTTTTATTCGCCACATGCTGCGCCGTCCCGATGCCGAGGATCTGGCGTCATTTGTCGCCGACTTCACCGTCATCAACTGCCCGGCGTTTCAGGCTGATCCTGCACGGCACGACTGCCGGTCCGAAACCGTGATCGCGATGAACTTTGATCGCAAACTCATACTGATCGGCGGCACCGAGTACGCCGGCGAAAACAAGAAGTCTGTATTCACCCTCCTGAATTACCTGTTGCCGGATCGCGGCGTGATGCCGATGCACTGTTCGGCCAACCATGCGCAGGGCAATCCGGTCGACACCGCCATCTTCTTTGGCCTCTCAGGCACGGGCAAAACGACGCTGAGCGCCGATCCCGGGCGCGTGCTGATCGGAGATGATGAACACGGGTGGTCCGACCGCGGTACCTTCAACTTCGAGGGTGGCTGCTATGCCAAGACAATCAATCTGAGCGCCGAGGCCGAGCCAGAGATTTACGCGACAACCGAGAAATTCGGCACCGTCGTTGAAAACATGGTCTACGATGCGGACACCAAAACGCTTGATTTCGAGGATGACAGCCTTACCGCGAACATGCGGTGCGCCTATCCGCTCCACTATATCTCGAACGCAAGCACCACTGCGCTGGGGGGGCATCCAAAGAACATCATCATGCTGACCTGCGACGCCTTTGGCGTCTTGCCACCCATCGCGAGGCTGACGCCGGCGCAGGCGATGTATCATTTCCTGTCGGGCTTCACGGCCAAGGTTGCGGGCACAGAACGGGGTGTAACCGAACCGCAGCCGACGTTCTCGACCTGTTTTGGTGCGCCATTCATGCCACGACGGCCCGAGGTTTACGGCAAGCTGTTGCAGGAAAAGATCGCAAAACACGGCGCCACCTGCTGGTTGGTGAACACCGGCTGGACCGGCGGCGCATACGGCACAGGTTCGCGCATGCCCATTCGGGCGACCCGTGCGTTGTTGACCGCAGCACTGGACGGCACGCTGGCGCAGGGCGAATTCCGCAAGGACGCGAATTTCGGTTTTGACGTGCCGGTCAGCGTACCGGGTGTGGCGGACATATTGCTTGATCCGCGTCGCACATGGGATGACGGCGCGGCCTATGATGCACAAGCGTCGAAATTGGTCGAGATGTTCTCGTCGAACTTCGGTCAGTACTTGCCGTATATCGACGAAGACGTGCGCGCCGCCGCAATCGGCTAGGCCGCCATCGCCATCACATCGTCGAGCGGAATATCGAGCAGGTATTCCAGATCCTCACGGCTGTTATAGGCCAGAAACGTGTCGATCGGCGCATCGCGCCCTTCAATCACCCATTTCAGCACGCTGGGCTCAAGGTGTAGATAGCCGATGCGCGCGCCAAACCCTTTGAACGCCACGCGGTTGAGGATAAATCCGAAAATCCAGTCGGGGTCCCAGCGGCGGATCATTTCGAGCATGCAGGTTCGGCCAAAGACCGGTGCCAGCCCCGCCCCGCGATAGGACCCGCGGTCAGGCGCGATCCAAAATTCACCGTGATAGCCCGCGCAGCCCTGAATGCGATGCGTGCCAGGCGTTGCGCGAAACCGTGACAAGGACTCGTTCACCCCGGTCAAGGGCGGAGGAAAGGCACGAAATCCCCGCATCAGGAACCCCGCCAGCGAGCGCTGCCGCAGGTTGATATACCGAGCCGCCTGGGTGTGGATCAGGTCGCCCTCCGCATTGCGCGCAATCATCCAGAACGCAGTACGTTCGTTCAGGTCATGCGCGTCGGGATCGAAGGGACGGCCAAGCTTTTGGATGCTCCTCTCGGTTTCCACGATTTCGCGATATTCAGCAAAATCGCTACCGGTGGACATAATAATGCCCTCTTCCAGCAGGATATCCTGACTTGTTGCAATAAACGGTGCCGCATCTGCAGGAAATTGAACCGTCATTATCCACTCCTTCGCCACTTGTACGGGAAGGTTAATGGATTCTGTGGCAAAACACCCGAAAATTACTCGCCCTGCAGTGGAACCATACGCGGGCGGGTTGTTCAGGCGCGTCTCAATCGTTTGAAGGATCAAGCGTTTTTGCGATTTTTTCGAACTTGGCTTCGTCTGCTTCGAAGTCGGGCGAATGTATCTGAGTCAGCGCGGTGCGTTTCTCCTCGGGCAGGTCTCGGATGTTCACATTGGCGGTCGGCACGACCAAAGTCAGGACGGCAGGCGATCCGTCCGGAAAAAGCCCCGCCATCATAAGTCTCTGATAAACCATGGTAACTTGCGCCTCATCGCCACGCTTTGGCATGCGGGTAAAGACATGGTCCAACCGGACGGCCTGTGTCGTTTCGATGTCCTGAAAGCTCTGGTAGAGAAGTCGACCGAACTCTTCCCCTGCGGGCATCTGGGCAATGGGACGGCCAATATTCGACCGCGCATAGTCGATG
Source organism: Pseudomonadota bacterium (assembly GCA_038532285.1). GTDB lineage: Bacteria > Pseudomonadota > Alphaproteobacteria > Rhodobacterales > Rhodobacteraceae > Tateyamaria. The sequence continues at coordinate 19,782 of JBCBAV010000032.1, forward strand.
CCAAACCACTGAACATACGCAGATTTGGCACCAAATTCGACGCAAATCCAGCCGGTGTCGCTTTGCCGATAGACCATCAAGTGTGGGCGGACATGCGCCAAATGCGGGCTCTCGATCTCGGACCCGGCCATAGTCCAAGCCCGAAATGCTTCGCGCAGAAGCACCGAATCATTGACCCAGATTCGCCCCAGCGGTTGCTGCTGCTGGTAGAACTGCCATTCGTCCTCGTGCGCTCTGAGATATTGCAATGCGCCGAAGGATCCGGTTTGCCCGCGCGACCACACATGCGCCCGCGCCATCAGATCCAACGCTTCCGGCAGCGAAGCAACGCCCTCGTCCGTCAGCTCGTAACGTCGGTCTCTCACTTCAAAAAGTGGCGCACCGCGCTGTTTTTCGAGCTGTGCGATATGGCGCCGGACCGTCTGCCGCGTGCTCTGGAGTTCATCCACTGCATGTGACAAGTTCAGCGTCCGCGCCAATGTGACGAATGACCTGATCATTTCGAACAGGAGGGGCTGATTGGTATCAGACAAATTTTTAACCGGCGCGTTCACTACATACTCCAACGTATTACTTATCACACATTAAAGTTAAAAAAATCATACATCAATGCAACATTTACGTGCATTAACGTTGCAGAGTTATTCAATTGAAACGTGTACTCCGATCCGCGAAACCTCTGGGCAAGACAACAAACAGAGGTGCGAAAGATGTCCCATCCCGTCGACATCCATGTGGGGAAACGGTTGAAACAGATCCGGACGCTGCGGCGAATGTCACAGACAGACGTTGCCAAACGCCTAAGCCTGTCGTTTCAGCAAATCCAGAAATATGAAATCGGCTCGAACCGTATCGCGGCCAGCCGGCTGTTCGAATTGTCGCGCATTCTAGACGTGCCGACCTCCTACTTCTTCGAAGGCCTCAGCGACACCGACGCCATGGGCGATCGCGACAATGGCCTCGACATCGTCAATGCTTTGGCCGCCATCGAAGACGAGCGGATCAAATCGCGCATCGTGACATTCATCGAAGATGTCTCGGGCCTGACCGTTCAGCGCCGCGCATCCTAAGCAAACACTGCACGCCGGATCAGGTTCAGGCCAGCGACCAGCAGCACAATCAGTGTTGCCCGGCGGAACACGGCCTGATCGATCCGGTCCAAAACCTTCCCCCCAAGCCATTGACCGGCCAGGGCGGGCAGGATCAAAGCCGCGCTGAAAAGCGCGGTTTCTTCGCGTAAAACGCCCGAAGATATGTGCGCACCCACCATCGCGGTCGCGCCAAGGCCATAGATCACGCCCTGCACGCGCATCTGCTCGGCCTTGTCCGTGCCCAGCGCGGTCAGGTACATCACCGTGGGTGGCCCCCAGATGCCCGACATGCCCCCGAGGAAGCCGGCAAAGGCGCCCACCCCCGCCTCAACCCCTGGGCGCTGCCGCGACAGGTGAAACCGCAGCCCGATCAGCTGCAACAGTGCAAATCCAACCACTGGCACGCCGATCATTCCCAGCAGCACTTGGATCGGCAGCACACGCACCAGCTGCGCGCTGAACAGCAACACCAACCCACCGACGATCAGATAGATGCGGAACCGCCGCATCGACGCAAGCGCCGCGCGCGCGCCCTGCCGTGTGGCCTGGGCGCCATTGGTGATGAGCGTGGGCAGAATCAGTCCGGCGAGCGCCAGTTCCGGCGTGGTAACGCTGGACAAAAGAGAGATCATAACCATCGGCATGGCGAAACCGACCACGCCTTTGACCAGACCTGCCAGCATGGCAATTGCTGCGCAGATCGCCCATATATATCCGGGAAACAGGGGAAAGATCGTATCCACGCGCCCACCACTACATCGGCCAGCGCTGCACTGCAAAAATTCAATGCGCAATAAACGATCAATATGCCGCAGAAAAACGAATATTTGTTGCGCTGCACCTGCAACATAGATAGACGAGACCAACGCTATTCCGCGCGCTGAAAAAAGGGGACCGACAATGGCACATGATGGACAGGATCTGGGGCGCATGGCACCCGTATTGCTGGACAACCTTTTGGACCTGACCCGGGCCGCCGTCGCCCCATCCGAGGCCATCCTCGAGATCGCGCGCACCCGTGTGAAAGAGATGGTCACAGCCGATGGCCGCGTGTCATCGACCCTCATCGAACAACACCAGACAGCGGCCCACGGGTTGGCGTGGCTGGCCACCTATGTCGAATCCCTGCGCCAAATGCAGAAATGGGCCGAGGCGCTCGATGCGCAGTCCAAGTTCGGCGAGGTCGAGGCGCTGATCCACCAGATCGCATTCGGCGAATACCTTTGGCAGATTTACGGCGGCCTGCAGATGAACCAGGGCGAGATGTTGCGCCTGCAGGACATGGGGCTCGACCAGAACGACATGCGCGGCCTGATGGAGCCGGCGGTGATGACACTTACCCAGTCGGGCAACACGCAAGCCGCCCGAATGCGTCTCGTTGCCTTGATGCAAGAGCGCAGCGCCGAGATTACGGTAGGCGCTTCCGGCCTCGACGACGAACTTGAGATGATCCGCGAACAGTTCCGCCGGTATGCGATCGACAAGGTAGAACCCTATGCCCATGACTGGCACCTCAAGGATGAACTGATCCCGATGGAGGTGATCGAGGAACTGGCCAAGATGGGCGTGTTTGGCCTGACCATCCCCGAGGAGTATGGCGGGTTCGGCCTGTCCAAGGCGTCGATGTGCGTCGTGTCCGAAGAACTGTCGCGCGGCTACATCGGTGTCGGCAGCCTTGGCACCCGGTCCGAGATCGCAGCCGAACTGATCATCGCGGGCGGGACCGAGGAACAGAAGCAGAAATGGCTGCCGCAACTGGCCAGCGCCGAAACGCTGCCCACCGCGGTGTTCACCGAACCCAACACCGGCTCGGATCTGGGTTCCTTGCGCACCCGCGCGGTCAAGGACGACAACGGCGACTACAAGATCACCGGAAACAAGACCTGGATCACACACGCCACCCGCACACAAGTGATGACGCTGATGGCGCGCACGGATCCGAACACGACCGACTACAAGGGCCTGTCGATGTTCCTGGCCGAAAAGACGCCGGGAACGGACGAAAACCCATTTCCCACTGACGGCATGACCGGTGGCGAAATCGAGGTGCTGGGGTACCGAGGCATGAAGGAATACGAACTGGGCTTCGACAACTTCCATGTCAAAGGCGAGAACCTGCTTGGTGGCGAAGAGGGCAAGGGCTTCAAGCAGTTGATGGAGACATTTGAATCCGCGCGCATCCAAACCGCCGCCCGCGCTGTTGGTGTTGCGCAGTCCGCGCTCGACATTTCCATGCAATATGCGCTGGACCGCAAGCAATTCGGAAAGTCCCTGATCGAATTTCCCCGTGTTGCATCAAAACTCGCGATGATGGCGGTCGAGATCATGGTGGCGCGCCAACTCACCTACTTCTCCGCATTTGAAAAGGACGAAGGCCGCCGATGTGATGTCGAGGCTGGGATGGCCAAGCTTCTGGGTGCCCGGGTCGCATGGTCTGCGGCTGACAACGGCTTGCAAATCCACGGCGGCAATGGATTTGCGCTGGAATACAAGATTTCCCGCGTGCTGTGCGACGCGCGCATCCTCAACATCTTTGAGGGCGCCGCGGAAATTCAGGCACAGGTGATCGCACGCCGTTTGCTGGGCTGATCCGAACAGATCCAAAGGCGGCGCGCGTCCCGCGCCGCCGCGTTCCAGCACCAGACCGCGCCTGCCAAAAAATGCAGCGATCCCATGTGCGGGAATACGCGCATTTGCGCCGCCGCACCGGCTTTCCCTTGAAACGCGAGATACGTGGTCGTATCGCCAAAGCATGGCACGTGCTCAACTCTCCCCCGCAGCCTGGATAGATGCAGGCCTCGAACGGCTCGCCGCAGAAGGGCCAGTGGCCCTGCGTGCGGAACCCTTGTCCAGACACCTGAAAACGTCAAAAGGCTCTTTCTACTGGCATTTCAAGGATGTACCGGCTTTCCAGATGGCCGTGCTCGACCGATGGCGATCGGGTGCGCTGGCAGCGCTAGCCGCGGATGCTGAATCCGAAGGCTCATCTACAGACCAGTTGATCCGCTTCGCTCAAACCGTCCAGGCGGACACCACCGGCCCTGCTTTGCGTGCTTGGGCGCAAACGGACCAAGATGTGGCCAAGGCACTTGCCCAGGTGGATCAGGCACGGATCGACCGCCTGACCAAATTGTTGCACGCCATCGGCCTGCGCAACGATGACTTTGCCAAAGCTGCCTTTGGTACCCTCATCGGGCTGCAGCAAACCCATGTGGACAATGGCGACGCACTGGTGGCCTATGGCGCCCTGATTGATGTGATCCTCGCCAGCACATGAGGGCGACCGCCGCCGCATTACTGCTCGCCGGCTGTGCAACCACTCGCTCTGCCGACCCGAGTGATCTTGCCGGTGATTGGATCCTTGCGGCGCCGCCGGGCGCCATCGTTTCGCTGCAGATCAATGGTGACGCCACCCGCATCAGCGGCCAAGCGCCATGCAATGGCTATTTCGCGCCAATTATCGGCCCTGGGTTCCGGGTCGGCCCGATCGGGGCCAGCAGACGCGCCTGCGCGGAACTGGAGGTTGAACAACGCTACCTGACCAGGCTGGCCACTGTTACATCCGCCTTCCGATCTGGCACTGTCCTGACGCTCTCGAACAGCGCAGGTCCCGTGTTGACGTTCAAACGCGCCGACTGACCTGCGCCAAAAATCGCGCGCGCGCATCGGGCAGAGGCACATTCCCCATTTGCGGTGCCAGATGCTGCTCCAGAAAAAACCCGGTAACCTGAAGCGCTTCGACAATCTCCGCGTCAGGCGCATCCCCCTGCCCCAGCATGATCGGCGGCAAATGCAGCAATCGGCTGGCCCAGGTCCCGGCGCCAGCCGCACTCACCGCGCGCCCGGTTTTGGGCGAGACGTAGACCAGGTCTTCCTGTGCGCCTGTCACCGCACAGCAGCTCAGATCCAAACCGAATCCCATGTCGTCAAGCAGCGCCATTTCCCAGCGCAAATATGCCAGCGGCCACACCTCATCCTGCCCCAGCAAATCCAAAAGCTGCTCGCTGCGCGCATAAAGCGCAGGATAACCGGCACGTTCCGGCAGGCAGAAAACCAAAAGCCCAAGCACCGCGTTGAGTCCTGACAGCGCCAATCGCGAGCCCATAACCAACGCCGCCCGGCTGCGCTCGGGTTCAATCGTAAAACTGCCGATGTGCTCTTCCAGCCGCGCGCGCCAACGCAGATCCAATTGTGCGCCGGGTTGCAGAATCGGCGCAAGCTTCCGGCTCGTCCCGCCCCGAACCACCCCCGCACAACGCCCGCGCTCGGGTGTAAAGGCGTCAATGATCACGCTGGTCTCGCCATGGCGCCGCGTACGCAGCAGGATTCCTGTGCTGCGCCACTCCACTTCAGCCCAACCCGTCCTGGTCCAAAAGATGCCGTCCTGCGCGATCTTCCACTTCGATCACCCAAAGATCGGGATCAAAGCCGCGCTGTCGGGCGACGGCGGCGTCCACATCCGCTTCGGCACCAGAACTCAACTCAGACCAGACCGGTCGGTCCGCCATCAGATCAAAACTGCGCTGATACAGCACCGCCGCACCATCCAGCGTGTTCAGTTTCACCAGAACCGCCCCGCCCGTGTCATCGCCATGCGCCACCACAAAGGCCGGGATATCCGCGAACCGCAGCCGCGCCAGATAGGCATCCACCCAGAACCGCGCTGTCAGCCGAGGCGCCACGCCGGTCCCTTCTCTGTTTCAAAAAACTCCCCCCCGGAGGGTCGGGTGGCAGATGTCTCAGGCGTTGCCATCTTTGAAATCCAGCCCCATCTGGTCATAACGCTCCGCTTCTTCCAGCCACTTCTCACGCACCTTCACCTGCAGGAACAGGTGCACCTTGCGCCCAAGAAACTCGGCCAGTTCCTCGCGCGATGCCCTGCTCACTGCCTTGATCGTCTCGCCCCTGTGGCCCAGTACAATCCCCTTGTGCCCATCACGGCTGACATAGACGATCTGCTCGATCCGGGCCGAGCCGTCCTTGCGCTCTTCCCAGGTCTCGGTTTCGACCGTCAACTGGTAGGGCAGTTCCTGATGCAGCCGCAGGGTCAGCTTTTCACGGGTCATTTCCGCGGCGATCATACGCAAAGGCAGATCCGCAATCTGATCTTCGGGATACAGCCACGGGCCCGCAGGCACTTGCCAGGCCAGCCAGGCACGCAACTGCTCGACCCCATGACCTTTCTCCGCCGAAATCATGAAAGTCTCGGAGAAACCGAACCGGTCGTTCAGGTCTTTTGTCAGCCCAAGCAGCACAGGCGCTTCGACCCTGTCGATCTTGTTGATGGCAAGGGCCACTTTGCGGTTTTGTCCCAATTCCTCCAGCCCGTCGATGATCCGCGCAACACCATCGGTAACACCGCGATGCGCCTCGACCATCAGCACCACGACATCGGCGTCCGCAGCCCCACCCCATGCAGCCGCAACCATAGCCCGGTCCAGGCGCCGCCGTGGCTGAAACAGTCCAGGCGTGTCGACAAAGACAATCTGGCTGTCGCCTTCCATCGCCACCCCGCGAATGCGCGCCCGTGTGGTCTGGACCTTGTGCGTCACGATGCTGACCTTGGCGCCAACCATGCGGTTCAGCAGCGTAGACTTACCCGCGTTGGGCTCTCCAATCAGGGCAACAAAGCCCGCGCGGGTGGTTCCAATATCGTTCATTCCCGACCCTCGACATTTGCCAACAGCGCCTTTGCTGCCGCCTGCTGCGCCTCACGCTTGGACCCCGCCGTAGCATCTGCGTCCACTCCATTTTCAAGGCTCGCGCGGATGCTGAATACCGGTGCGTGGTCAGGGCCCGACCGGTCAAGTTCCACGTAGCGCGGCGGGCGCATGCCGCGGGCCTGCGCCCATTCCTGCAGTGCGGTCTTGGCATCCCGCGCATCCCCTTCGACGGTGTCGATGCGCGCACCCCAAAGCCGCAATATCAAATCCCGCGCCGCGTCAAAACCAGCGTCCAGATAGACGGCGGCGATTACGGCTTCGGTGGCATCGCCAAGCAGCGCCTGCTTGCGCCGCCCGCCCGACACCATCTCGGATCGACCCAGCCGCAAAACATCACCCAAATCGATGTCGCGCGCCACCTCGGCGCAAACCTCTTTGCGCACCAGCGCATTGAAGCGTGGTGCCAGAATGCCTTCGGCAGCACCTGTGTCTGCGCCCAGCAAAGCCTCCGCCATCACCAGACCCAGCACGCGATCGCCCAGAAATTCCAGCCGCTGGTTGTCGCCCCGCGTTGGCGTCGACATAGACGCATGTGTCACCGCCTGCACCAGAAGATCAGGGCGCGCAAACTGGTGTCCAATCCGTTTCTGAAACGCCTGTAAATCTGCACTCAACTTCATGGCACGGTCTTCAGCAAACGCGACATGTCGCCCGTAAGCGAGAACGCAATCCACGCCACACGCCCATGCAGATTGTCCAAAGGTACAAAGCCGACACCGCCCACGGTCTGCGCCATGCGGCTGTCGAGAGAATTGTCGCGGTTGTCGCCCAACACGAACATGTGCCCCTCCGGCACGGTAAACGGGCCGGTATTGTCCGTGGGCATCTCGCCAAGATCAAGTACGGGATAACTTCGCCCGTTTGGCAGGGTTTCCATCACGGTGGATTTGATGCAATCCGCACCCAGCGCCGTGGGCGCGTTGGCGCAGCGCGGATAGCTGACGCTTGGCCACGACCGCACGTTGGGTTCAACAAAATCCGGCGCGTCCTCCTGTGACAGTGCCGCGCCATTCAGGATCACCACGCCGTCGCGCAATTCGACCGTGTCACCTTCCAGCGCAATCACCCGTTTGATGAAATCCGTTCCGTTTACCGGGTGGCGAAATACCACGACATCACCGTGCATCGGCACGACAAAGCGCGGTCCGGCAAAAACGGCATCCCCTGGCATCAGCGCCGGTTTCATGCTTCCGGCCGGAAGCCAGAATGGGGCGAACAGGAAACCGCGCGCCACAAAAAGCAGTGCCACGCCAACCGCCAGCGCAAAGCCCAGCTTGCGCAACACCGGCGGTTCGGCGCTGTGCACCTGCGCAGCACTTGCCCGGAACAGCAGCACGATCTGCACAATAATCCCCAGCAGCGGCACCTGCGTGGCCCAGACCCAACCGCCCCGCCAGCCCACATCGCGCACCCGGCGACGCAACTGCCCGAGGTTGATCAATAAAAGTCCACCCACCAAAGGAAAGGCGACAATCGCCGCCAGACGCGAAGATACAAGCACCGCGCTAAAGAGCGCTACACTGCTCAGCAGCAGCGCAACCCGGCCCGACCGCCCGGTCCAATCCAAAGACCCGGCGAGGGCTTGTGCGGTGGACGGTGTCCCGTTCACTCGATCCCCTCAAAGAACCGGTCAGCGCGCCAGGTCCAGAAAAACAGCATCGACCGCCCCGCAGACGAGAAGATCACCCGGTCCGCGCGCCCGATCAGGTTCTCATAGGGCACAAAACCCACGCCGCGCGACACCTGGCTCAACCGGCTGTCGGCAGAATTGTCCCGGTTGTCCCCAATGAAAAAGTACTGCCCTTCCGGCACCCGGAATACGGCCGTGTTGTCGGCGCTTGGCGTGCCCTGATCGTCAATATTGAGAACGGCGTAAGTGCGTCCCTCCGGCAGCGTCTCCAAAGACCGTTCCTTGCGGCATTCCGCGCCAAACCCGACCGCGCCGCCCGTGCAGCGCGGGCGCTGGCCTTGCGGTCCCTGGATCGCGAACTCTTCGACGAAGGCGCCGTTGGGTTCCTGCGGGACTGGTGTGCCGTTCAGGATGATCTGCCCATCACGCATTTGGACCGTGTCACCCGGCAAGCCGATCAGCCGCTTGATATAGTCATTGCCGGTCACCGGATGGCGGAACACCACGACATCGCCGCGCTCGGGCTGGCTGCCCAGAATACGGTCATTGTCGCGCGGCAGAAATCCGCAGACGATGTCTGCATCCAGCCCGATGATCCGCAGCGATGGACAGGATGCGTAGGAATAGCCATAGGCCATCTTGTTGACGAACAGGAAATCCCCGATCAGCAGCGTTTCCTTCATTGACCCCGACGGGATCCAGAATGGCTGAAAGAAAAAGGTGCGGAACACACCGGCGATCAGCAGGGCATAGACGATGGTCTTGATCGTCTCGACAAAGCCGTTCTGGGACTTTTCCTTGGCGGCCATAGCCTGCTCCTTAACTGCGCGTTCGGGCGTACATGCGGGGGGGATGGGGTGGTGTCAAGTCGCGGGGCCAACGGGCCGGGCCTCGATCACGACAAAGGCCTGCGCCCACGGGTGATCGTCGGTCAAAGTCACGTGAATGATGGCCTCGTGGCCCGCTGGCGTCATCTTTTCCAGCCGCTCTGCCGCCCAGCCGGTAACCTGCATCACCGGCTGCCCGGTCTCGAGGTTGCTGACGGCCATGTCCTTCCATGCGATGCCCATGCGCAACCCTGTACCCAGCGCCTTGGAACACGCCTCCTTGGCGGCCCACCGCTTGGCATAAGTGCCGGGCGTGTCGGCGCGGCGTTCGGCCTTGCGCTGCTCAACATCGGTAAAGACACGATTGCGGAACCGGTCGCCAAACCGCTCCAGCGTGCCGGCGATCCGTTCGATATTCGCCAGATCCGTGCCAATCCCAAGGATCATGGCAAGCGCACCGCGGCGCCCCGGGTCAAATCAATGCGCCAACGTGTCAGCGCCGTGGGACAGCAGCGCGGATCATTCGGTCCCGGCATCAATGTCGTGACCTCTGCCCACCCGGGCCCGAACAGCGCATCGCGCGGTTGATGCCCGAACACGCCGTCAAGACGCCGCACGAATTGCCAGACCGCACCATTGCGCCTGTAATGGCCCAGCGCAATCGTGGTGTTGCCCGCTGATCCGCTGATGTATTCATAGGCCACCCCAATGGCTTGGGTCGCCTGTGTGGCGTCAATATGATCGGGCAGCCAATACGTCGCCTCGGCGCGGCCCGACTGCGTCAGCGTCGACAAAAGCAGCGGATCAAGGTTGGGCCAATTCTGCGCGGTTGCCCCTTGGGCCAAACACACCGACGCGAGCGCCACCAGCAGCATCCGCTTTAGAAAAACCATGCCTAACACCTCTTTCGCGTGGCGAACCCTAGCCCGCAAACAGCGGAAAGGATACGCCAAGCGCCCATGCCAGCACCAGCCCCAAGGCCAGGCCGGACGTTGCCGGCCCCGTTCTCTTGGAAAAACCACGGCCCATCGTGCCAAAGATGATGAGGAAAAGCAGGATCACCGGCGCGATCATGATCAGGAAAAACAGCGCTTCGAAATCCAGCGCCACCGCCAAACCTAGCGACGCCAGAAACACGGCGCGGCCTGCGATCCGTTGCCATAGCGGCGCGCCCCATGCGACCCAGCTGTCCGCCAGCATGAACGGGACGGCCCCGATGGCCAAAGCGGCGATGATTGCCGCGCGATCATCGCTGGGCCAGAAATTTGCGCCGTAGCGGTGCAGCGCCGTACCAAACGCGCCCAGCCCCCAGGCCAGCAACATTGCACCAGCAAATACATGAGGCCGCGGCAATCTCCGACCCAGCCAGATCAACAGCATCATTTGCAGCCCGCCGAAGATCAGCAAATGCAGCGCCAGGTAATCGGCCACCAGGACGGGCAGGACGTCGAGGGGAATGTTGACCGCAACCACCGGTGCGCACAGCGCCGGTAAAAGCGCGACCAGCGCCCAGTGTCGCAACGAAAGCGGTGCCGACACCGCGGCCTGCACTGGCACCAAATGGCTCAATGGCCGCGCGACCAACATGATCGCGAAGAGCAACGCGATGAGCGCCCACCCTGTCTGCGGCACCGCCGCGGTCTGATCCCGCTCGTAGAATGCGTTCAACCAGTCGAGCGTTTCCGCCCGGGCCACACGCGACTGCAGGATCGCGACATGCTCAACCAGCGGCGCTTCGACTGCACGTCGCAACACGGCGCCTGCCTGCACCGTCTCGCCCGACCGCGCTTCCGCCTGCACCATTTGCAAGGCTTCAACGGCAAAGGCCGCCAACCCCGGCTCCCACGCGCCTGCCACGAACAAAGCGCTTTGCGGATGGTCCGCCGTCACGGCTCGTGAAAAGGCCGAAATCAAGACCAGCGGGCCCTGCGTCGGATCCAGCGCGGCCACCCGCACCAGAATGTCCGTGGCCATCGAATGGCCGACCAACGCAATCGGTTTTTCAACCGCGCCCACAGCGGCCATCACCGCGCGGGTCTGATCTACCAATCGCTGCG
>JBCBAV010000033.1:0-30973 GCA_038532285.1 Pseudomonadota bacterium
CGGGTTCGAAGGGACGTCGATCGAGGAGTCTCTCTTGCTCTTCAACAACTCGTGGGCCGCCTACATCGGGTTCAACGCGCAGATCACCTTCCGCGCCTTTGCCCTGCCACTGCTCGCGTTGGCTGTTCCGTTCATCTACCGCATGAGGCGCGCATGACCGGGCAGTTGATCCTTGCCACCGTCCTGATCGTTGCCGCGGGATGGACGCTGCCGGGGCCGGTGTCGCGCCGCCTGCCGCTGCCCCAAGGGGCGGTGGCCATCCTGTGCACCGTGCTGCTGTTTGCGGCGGCACTGGCGATCATGGCGCTGATGGACACCTATGGCTATCCGCTGCGGTTCACTGACCCGACCCAAGGCGGCGCGTTCCTGTTTTCCGCCGTCAGCCTGTGCATCCCCGGCTGCGTCGCCGTGATGACGCGGCTGGCGATGATGAAGGGCAAGCCATGATCGAGCTCATCAAACGCGGCCTGATGTATGGCAACCTGTTCCACGTGGCCTCCCCCGCGCTGGTCACGCGCTACAATCGCGCGCTGAAACACCTGACGGGGCGGGAAACGACGCTCACGGATTTCTACATCGACATCTCCGGCTATTCGCCCGAGGTGGGGCAGGATCTGAATGATCCGCTGTATCTGAACCACGCGGGCGTGAATCGGCAGTTCATCCTGCTGAGCACCGAGCAGCAGAACTGCCCGCTGCTCGATGCGCATTTTTCGACCTGCAAGCCGATCCTGCAGCGCTTTGTCCGCGAGAATGAAGCAGCACTTTTCGCGCTGACGGCGCGCGAGGCCGTGGCGGGCGAACTGGTGAATTCCGTCTTTGACGTCAGCCACCCGGCCCGCCTGTTCGACATCCGCGCCATCACGGTCGAAGCTGACACACCCGCGGGCACGGTGGCCAGCGCGGCCACGCTGACAGAAAAGATCGACACCTTCCTGACCAAGGACAACGCATGGTTCGACGATGTGCTGATCGGTGAGATGATCGGCCTCGCCAGCCAGACCGGCGATCTGACCCGCACGTTACGCACGCTGACCCCGCTGACCGTCGAACAGGGCAATTTCTGGACGTCGCATTTTGGCGGTCTCTACGTGTTCCAGGACCTCGATCACCCCGCCGCCATCGCGAGCGAAAAAGCGCCCGAAGGCGTGCCAATCAAATACAGCTTTGATCTGCGCGACCGGAACCGCATCGCCAAGTTCTTTGACTACAACGATCTGGTCGAACCGATCATCAAGGCGCGCGGCATCGATGGTGCCGCGATCCTGCGGCAAAAGATGGATTTCATCCTGATTTCCGCTGTGACTCAGGCGGGCGTCGATCTGCAGGGCACGTCGCGGCGCGACATGCGCATGCTGGCACGTCGCCACCACGATCTGCTGCCCGAAGAGTTCCACGCCCTCGGTGATCTGGTCCGGTGGGCCGAACAGGACGGGCGCTGGCCGCGCATCTCGTCGGAACACCCGGCCTATTTCTACACCCTGCGCGCCACCGATACGCCCGACGCCGATCTGGTCAACATGCTCCTGTCCGAACTCAGCCCACGGGACGTGCGCCAGCTGTTTATCTGTCACAAGCCTGCGTTTTACTCTGCCTACGCGACGTGGTCGCCCGCCAAACAGGAATATGTCGCGCAGTATCTCGAAGCCGAGTACAAGGCCGACAAGATGGGCATGCGCGCGGCCCTATTCGGCTTTGACGCGCCGATGCAGGAAAACGCCCCCAAACCCGACCTGATCGCGCGTGTCGGGCCATGGGGCGCGGTCAGGAGGTAGGGATGTTCCGGGTCTTTTTCATCGTCTTCATCGCACTGAGCATCGTCTACATCAGCCTCAGCCTCTATTCCCGTTCCCGCGCGCGGGCGCGGTTGGAAGAAGAGTGGGGTGAAGGTCCTCGGGACCTGCCGCGCGAGGCATATGTCAATGCAGGCCTCAAGGCCTATGATGGCAGCCTGCGGCGCAAGCTGATACTGGGTGTCTATGTGGTGCCCATGGCCCTTGTGGGGCTGATCATCTATCTGACGAACTTCGCCTGAAAGGACCGCTGGAATGCGATATATCGGTTGGACATTGTTGATCACGTTCTGGGTCGCTGTGGGCGGTTTGCTGCACTACACCCTGCCACAGCGCGACATCGTGCGGATCGTCAACACCTATGAAGAACGGCAGGAGCTGGGCGACTGGACGCGCGTGTTCTGGTCCCGGCCCGACACGCAATCCGATACGCTGATCAACCGGGATGTGCAGTTCATCCAGACCGTGCGCGCCAATGGGCGGCCCATGGTCTATCGCAACGAGGACACCGGCTGGAGCTGGCCGCCCTATTTCAAGTTCGACACCTCGAACCTTTATACCGAGGCGGCGGACCGCGTATCGACCAAGGTGAACCCCGAATGGGTGCTGATCACGCACTACGGCTGGCGCAACGAGTTTCTGACCGTGTTCCCGAACGCGATCAGCATCCGGCCCGTGGACGGCCCCGACGCGTCCAAGGGGCTGCCGTGGGTCAACATCCTGATCCTGACACTGCTGGCCGCGGTGTTCTATGGGATCTGGGTACGCTGGCGCCGGTTCCGGCGGCGGCGGATCGACCCGACGCTTGAGGAATGGCAGGACAGTTTCGAGGCCACCAGCGACGCCATCGCGCAAAAACGCGGGCGTTTCCGCCGCTGGATCGACAGCTGGCGCGGCTAGACGCGTAGGGTGCGCAATTCTGCGCACCTTAACTCAGCGCGTCGGTCCGGTAGAGTTTCACCCGCAATCCGCCATGTGCAATCGGCGGCGTTTCCGCGATAAACGGCAGATCCGTCGCCTTGGCCAGTGACGGCTCAGACGTCACGATCCCCACGGGCCACCCCGCAAACCGCGCGCGCAGGACCGCACCCAAGCGGGCGTAGACGGGATACAGCGCCTTCTTGTTGCCGATCCGCGCGCCGTAGGGCGGGTTGACCATGACAATGCCCGGCGGCCCATCGGGTGGGACCGCGTCGGCCATCTGCCCGTGCGAAAACTGAACGCAATCAGACAACCCGGCCCGCGTCGCATTGTCTTGCGCCATGGCGATAACACCCTGATCCCGATCCGACCCGGCGAAACGCACTGTCGGGGTACGTCGCGCCGCAGAGGTGCGCACATGTTCCAACTGCGCGCGGTCGAACCCGGCAAAGCGTTCGAATGCAAAATCGCGCGCCCGTCCCGCCTGAAGCCCCGCCGCAATCTCGGCGGCCTCTAGCACAAAGGTGCCTGACCCGCACATCGGATCGAAGACAGGCGTGCCGCCATCATATCCACACAGCCGCAGGAACGATGCCGCCAGCGTTTCGCGCAAGGGCGCCTTGCCCACCGCCTGCTTGGTCCCGCGCTTGTGCAGCGGCTCACCGGATGTGTCGGCGCTGACGGTGACGCGGTTGTCGTCGATCCGTATCTTCAGTGTCACCGGCGCATCGGTCGCAACGGTAAACCCCGCCGCCTCCAACCCGCCCGCAATCCGCGTGGTGGCCGCACCTGCGTGATAAATCTTGGACCGTCGCGAGGTTGCCACCTCGACCCGGACCGGCACCGCCGGATCCAACAGCGCGCTCCAGTCGAACTTCTTGGCCCGTTTGTCGAGTTGCGCCAGATGAAACGCCATGAACGACCCCATCCGCCACAGCACCCGCGTGGCACAGCGCAATTCCAGATTGGCACGGACCACCTCGGGCCAGCCGCCCGCAATCTCGATCCCGCCGGACGTCACTGCGCCCACCGGCAGCCCGATCTCGCGAGCTTCCTGCGCCAGCACGTCCTCGAGCCCCGGCAGGGTGATGGCAAAGATGTCAAAGCTGTCGGCCATGGCGCCTTACAGCACGGGCGGGGCGGAATTGACAGCGCGCTTAGTCGGCAAAGAGATAGTCGACCGACGCAATCTCGCGCGCCTTTTCGTCGGGCAGGTTCAGGAACCGTGACAGCGCCGTGGCGTTTTCATCCAGATCGCTCGACTGCCGCATGCGCTCGAGCGACTCGAACCCCGCATCGCGAATGCGGTCGCTTTCGTGGGTCATGTCGTTGCGGATCGTGGGCAGCAACCGTTCGAGCGTTTCCACCGACGTCTGTTCCCCGGCAAGACCCACGCGCATGGCATGCCCGATCAGGTAGTCATCTGAAAAATCACATTGAATTTCCAGCATGCGGGTCACAGACCGATCCTCTGCAAAGTCCTGCAACAAATCCAGTTCGCCGGGATCCATACACACGATCAACCGGTCGGTGTCGTAATAGTCAAACAGCATCCGCATCAACGCCCGCCGGTGCCGGGTGCGTTTGCCCAGCGTCTTCTGAATCCCGCCAAGGTCGGGAAGCCGGGTATGCTCTTCGTTAAACAGATATTCAATCGTGGGCGTGTTGGTCATGATCCTGATGCGTTCGAGCAAACGCTTGGCGACGTGCCATTTCTTGCAGATGATGATCATCAGTTCGCGGTTGCGACCCAGCGTGCTTTCGGTTTCCCAGAACCGGGTGGCAAAGCGGCGCCCGTTGCGGCCCTGACCGGTCAGGAACTTGAACAGGCTGCGTCCTTCGTTCGATATCTGGAACGGCACGTTTTCGGCAGCATAAAGCAGGCCCAGCCGCCTTTTCAGGTCCCGCGCTTCGGGACTGATCTTGCGCGCGAACAGGAAATCCTGCGCCAGCAGCAGATCATAGTGATCGTCATAAAACGTCACCGGCATCCCGTAGTCGGTGAACATCAGAAAGGTCAGCGTGCGGGTCTGAATCTCGTTTTCAGGCACCACGTGGCGCACGATGGTCTGGAAAAACGTCTCGTCCGGGATCCATGTGGTGCGGAAAAACCGCATCACATCTTTGCGTCGCTTGGAAAAATCCAGCACCCATTCAATGGTCCGCCGCCGCAGGCACCACCATTGGCTGCCGATCATCACCTGGATATCCTGCGGGATCTCGCGCCGCAGGCCCAGCCGTTCCTGCCAATGATACATCTGGTAGAACAGCCACTTGTTTTTGCGCTCGTTCAGGTAGTGGCGGTAGATCAACCGCTCTTCCTTCATCCCCGTCTTGATCCAGTCGCTTTCAAAGAAATCAAAGCTTTCGATGAAATCGACGTCGTTGTCGTCAAGGAACTGGTGCGTGTATTCCGCCGACTTGATCGCCATGCAATCGCCCGACAGCATGTAGAAATGCGTGGCGCGCGGAAACGCCTCGACCGCAGATTCAACAGCGTACAGCGTTGCCTCGACAAGGCTCCATTCGCCCCAGCCACACTTGATCCGCTTGTGCGAAAAGGTGACATTCGGATTGTCCTTGAGCGCAAGGCGGATCTTGCCAAACGCTTCGCCATCGGCGCGCGCGTCAAAATGGATCGCCATGAAATCACCCGCCGCGGTCAGACGCTCGGCCTGCTTGATGATCGCGTCGGGGTCCTTGTGGCACAGAAGGATGTAGGCGATTTTTGCCATACGTGAAACGATACTGCCTCGTTGCATGTGATTGTTTACGTAGATAAAGCGAAGCAGAGATTGAATAAACACAATTTCTTTGCTTTTTTACTGACAAGGTACGCCGCAACTTAGACGGCTGGATAACGAGGGCAGTATGGGATTTCCCGGAACCTGGATGACCGAGAGCCAGAGCGTGGTCTATCGGGTCGTGCCGAAATGCGCCTGTTCGACCATCGGTCAGATCATGTTCTACTCGGACCATGGTGAATTCTTTGACGGTGACATTCACGACGCCACCGGCGGGATGCACAAATGGGCCATCGAAGCCAGCCAGCCGGTGATCACCGAAAACGTGAAAACCCATGGCTCCTATGCCTTTACCTGCGTGCGCAATCCCTACACCCGGATTCTCAGTTCATTCTTTGACAAGATCTGCGGCATCCAGCGCAATGGCCGCAGGTATCGCGGCAACCTCGTGCCGCTCCTGATCCAGAAATACGGGATCGAGGTGGGCGGCGATGACGGCAAGCAGGAGTTCGACCAGATCAAATCGTTCCGCCGGTTTCTGCTGTTTGCGCGTGACACCATACGCTGGCGTCGCCCAATGGAGCCTGACATCCACTGGTCCGCCATGTCAGGGCATGTGAGCACGTTCATCGTGAACGGCGGCCGCTATGACAAGATCATCTGGACCGAAAAATTCAACGAGGGCATGGCCGACGTGATGCAGGCCATCGAAACACCGCAGTCCATCGATCTGGCCAACGTCCCGCGCTTTAACGAAAGCGAAGGGCACGGGCCCAAGCGTGCGCACCCGGTCGAGGATTACTTTGACGATCTGTCGATGCACCTCGTCTATGAAATCTACAAACGCGATTTCGAGGTGTTCAAATACGATTTCGAGGATCCGTCCAACAAGATGCCAATTGGCGAAATTGACCTGGACGAGGTGCACAAGAAACTCGGCGAATGAAAAGGCGGCCCCGAAAGGCCGCCTTTGGCGTTAGTGGATCACTGCATCATCAGGACGTGGCCGGTTTGACCCGGCGACCCTGTCACCGATAATCAACCCTTCGGACCCGGCTGTGACCTGCACCGCGTCGCCGTCGGCGATGTCACCGGCCAGCAGCATTTCCGCCAGCGGGTTCTGCAACGCCGTCTGCATGACTCGCTTCAAGGGCCGGGCACCGAACACGGGGTCATAGCCTTCGTCGGCGAGCCACTTTTTCGCGCCGTCGTCCAGGTCCAGCGCGATCTTGCGACCGGCCAGACGTTTCAGCAGGCGCGCCATCTGGATGTCGACGATCCCGTCCATGTCGCCGCGGCTCAGGCGATCAAAGATGATCGTCTCGTCCAGCCGGTTCAGGAACTCGGGCCGGAAATGCGCCCGCACCGCGTCCATCACGTCGCGCCGTGCCTGGGACGAATCCGCGCCGTCCGGCAATTGGCTCAGCGCCTGCGCCCCGAGGTTCGAGGTCAGGATGATCAGCGTTTGCTTGAAATCGACCGTGCGGCCCTGCCCGTCGGTCAAAACGCCATCGTCCAGAACCTGCAACAGCACGTTGAACACGTCCGGGTGCGCCTTTTCGACCTCATCGAACAGCACGACCTGATAGGGGCGCCTGCGCACCGCTTCGGTCAGCACGCCGCCCTCGTCATAGCCCACATAACCCGGCGGGGCACCGATCAGGCGGGCGACCGCGTGCTTTTCCATGAACTCCGACATGTCGATGCGCACCATCGCGCTGTCGTCGTCAAAGAGGAACTCGGCCACGGCTTTGGTCAGTTCGGTCTTGCCCACGCCGGTCGGCCCGAGGAACAGGAACGACCCCAGCGGCCGGTTTTCATCATTCAACCCCGCGCGCGCCCGGCGCACCGCGTTGGCCACGGCCCGCACGGCGCTGTCCTGCCCGATCACGCGGGCATGCAGCTGATCTTCCATGCGCAACAGCTTTTCGCGTTCGCCTTCCAGCATCTTGGACGTGGGAATACCGGTCCAGCGCTCGACCACGGCGGCGATCTGTTCGGGGCGCACCGCCTCTTCGACCATGACATCGCTGTCGGATGCCTCGGCCTCACCCAGTTGCTTTTCCAGCCCAGGGATCACGCCATAGCTCAACTCACCCGCGCGCCCGAGGTTGCCCTCGCGCTTGGCAATGTCCAGTTCGGCCCGGGCGCGGTCCAACTGCTCCTTGATCCCGCGCGCATCCGCCAATTTGTCCCGCTCGGCCTGCCATTTCGCGGTCAGTTGCGCCGAACTGTCCTGCAGATCGGCCAGATCCTTTTCCAGCGTCGCAAGCCGGTCCTTGGAGGCTTGATCGTCTTCCAGCTTCAGCGCCTCGACCTCGATCTGCATCTGCAGGATTTGACGGTCGAGCTGGTCCAGTTCTTCGGGTTTGCTGTCAACCTCCATGCGCAACCGGCTGGCGGCCTCGTCCACGAGGTCGATGGCCTTGTCCGGCAAGAACCGGTCGGTGATATAGCGGTGCGACAAGGTCGATGCCGTCACCAGCGCGCTGTCGGAAATGCGCACTCCGTGGTGGAGTTCGTACTTCTCCTTGATGCCGCGCAGGATGCTGATCGTGTCCTCGACCGTTGGCTCAACCACCATGACCGGCTGGAACCGGCGGGCAAGGGCCGCGTCCTTTTCCACGTATTTGCGATATTCATCGAGGGTGGTGGCCCCGACGCAGTGCAGCTCACCCCGCGCGAGCGCCGGTTTGATCAGGTTGGCCGCGTCCATGGCACCATCGGTTTTTCCCGCGCCCACCAGCGTGTGCATTTCGTCGATGAAGAGGATGATTTCGCCCGCGGCCTCAGTGACTTCGGTCAAGACAGCCTTCAGCCGCTCTTCGAACTCGCCGCGGTATTTCGCACCGGCAATCAGCGCGCCCATGTCCAGCGCCAGCAGGCGCTTGTTGCGCAGCGACTCGGGCACGTCGCCGTTGATGATGCGCAGCGCGAGGCCCTCGGCAATGGCCGTCTTGCCCACGCCCGGCTCACCGATCAGCACCGGGTTGTTCTTGGTCCGTCGGCTGAGCACCTGCATCGCGCGGCGGATTTCCTCATCCCGGCCGATGATCGGGTCAATCTTGCCCGCCTCGGCGCGTTCGGTCAGGTCCTGCGCGTATTTCTTGAGCGCGTCATAGCCGTCTTCGGCGCTCGCGCTGTCAGCCGTCCGTCCCTTGCGGATGTCATTGATCGCGCTGTTCAGGCCCTGCGGTGTGACGTTGCCGGCCTGCAGCGCATCGCGCGCGCCCGATTTCACCATGGCCAGCGCCATCAGGATGCGTTCGACGGGGACGAAACTGTCCCCGGCCTTTTTCGCCAGCGCCTCAGCCTCGGCCAGCACCTTGGCCGTGCTTTGATCCAGATAGCTTTGCCCGGCATCGCCGGTCACCTGGGGCTGCTTGGCCACGCTCTGATCGACATGCGCAGCAACGCGCTGCGCGTCGCCACCTGCGCGCGTGATCAGGTTGGCCGCCAACCCCTGGTCGTCGTCCAGCAAAGCCTTGAGCACGTGATCGGGGATAAGACGTTGATGATTTTCGCGTGTTGCGATGGTCTGTGCAGCCTGCACAAATCCGCGCGACCGCTCCGTGAACTTGGACAAGTCCATGGCATTCTCCTTTTATCAGCGCCCGAAGTGCCGCACCCTCCTTGAGGCATGCCATCGGATCGGGCCTACCGATGCGATATGGGAAAGCGCACGCGCGACCACAAGAGGTCGGCGGGCGGGAAACTGTGTGGATTCATTCAATTTTTCGGATTGTCAGCTGACAATAATTCAACCAAAAGGTGTATCTTTCCAGCGCATCCCGACCGAGAAAATGCAGTTTGCGGCAATTTTTTGCCGATGCCACAAAACGTCCGCGTAGCGCCGCGGCAGACGAGCAGGTTCAAAATTTGTTAATATTTATGAATGGCTTAATTGACCGGTAAGGAACAGGGATGAAGCGGCAGCACCGGGTTTCTTGGTTTGCGGCACCGGTGCGCCGCTCTTTTTTGTGGAACAAAAAGGCCCATGTTGAGCGTTATAAGAGCAGAACCACAAAATATGGGTGAACTAAAATGCAGACTGTCCCAACGCAACTCAGCGACGTTATCTACAACGCGGCGACACAGTCTTTCGAAGCACTCGTGACCATTCACGACGCCAACGAGATCCGCAGCTACGACTGCGCAATCGAGGCACCGATTACCATGGATTTCCAGAAGGCTGCCAAGGGTCTGAAAACCCAAGCGCTGCGCCGCCACAATCGTGGGCAGGCCGCGTCGGTGTACAGGCCCGAGCCGCACGGTCCGCGCGCGCATTACCGGACGATCTGGCGGCGCTACATCCTTGATCCACTGCATCGCCGCAACCTGCGCGCTGCTTGATCATAGAATCCCGCCCGTGATGCACCCGATACTCTGTCCCCATCGGGTTTCCACGGCACGGGCCACAGAGACAGGTGCCTGCCTGCTACGTCTCTGATCACTCACCCGGGTGCCCCGTGCATCCGGGTCTTTTTGTGCCCCATGGACCTTGCCCCGCGCACGCCCTAAAGCGAGGGCAGGCGATGGAGGGCGCGATGGCAGATGACAGATTGATCGTGGCAATGGATGTGCCAAATGTGCTCGACGGTTTGGCGCTGGCGCAGACGCTGGGCAACGCGGTCGGGTTTTACAAGATCGGGCTTGGCATGCTGACCGGTGGGGGGTTGGCCTTGGCCAATGAGCTCAAGTCAGACCATGGCAAACGCATCTTTCTCGATCTCAAGCTTTTTGACATTGGCGCCACTGTTGAGGCTGCAGTGCGCGGTGTCGCGCAGTTCGATCTGGATTTTTTGACCGTGCATGGTGACCCGCACGTGGTCCGCGCGGCCAAGGAAGGGGCGGCAGGAACGGATCTGAAGATTCTCGCTGTCACGTTCCTGACATCGCTTGATCGTGGTGATCTTGATGCCGGGCTGATCCAGGATGGTGACATTGCCGACCTCGTGCCGGAGCGCGCTGCCCGCGCGTTCGAGGCCGGTGCGGATGGAGTGATCGCGTCGCCAAACGAAGCCGCCGCAATTCGCGCCCTTCCAGAAGCAGCGGACCGTTTGATCGTCACCCCCGGCGTGCGACCGGCGGGCGCCGACAAGGGTGACCAAAAGCGGATCGCGACCCCCGCGACCGCCATTGCAAACGGTGCTGACCACATCGTTGTCGGCCGTCCGATCTGGAAATCTTCGGCACCAAGGGCCGCGGCAGAGGCGATTTTGACCGAATTGCAGAGCATCTGAATTCACAGCGCAAGCAATTGACTCTACGTAAGAAAATCAGCCTGTCCACAGCGGGGCGGATCAACAGCTTGTGGCCAAGAGGCAACATACCACACCATATTGTCAGCACCCTCCCGGCATAGCTGTAATTTGATGCAAAATAGTGGTACCAGAATACTCAGGTGATACTCCCCGACGAACTGGCATTTTCCTGAGGTTCGTCACCTCCCCCCGCCCTCCCGCGGGGGGCCTTTCATTTTCAGGACCGGTTAAATGGCACGCTGGCCACGCCCGCCAGATAGTCGCGCAGCCGTGGTTTGAACTGCGGCACCGACAGCGGATCGTCGAGAAAGGCCGCCGGTGAAATCAGCCGCCAGCCCTGCCCCTCGCTACCCAGACGGATGTTGTCTAAGACTGCCGCGGGCACATGGGCGGCAAAGAACCAGCTGATGTCACCACTGCTGGCGCCATAGTCGCGTCCCCATTGCACGGCATCCTCGGGCACGTGGATCGACAGCTCTTCGTAGGTTTCGCGCAGCGCGCATTGCAGCGGCGTTTCGCCAGCTTCGATCCCGCCACCCGGCAGATCCCAATGCCCGGCCCACAGCAGCCCGGCCCGGTCATCCCGCTGCAGGCTGGCCAGCTTGTCGCCGACAAACAACGCCAGTTTTGCACCGATCACCCTGCCTGCCATGGTATCCCGCCTGTTGCCCCGCTATTTTAATGGCGTAACCGCTTGGACCGCGCATGCCCAGCCTTTGCCGCACCTGCCTGACCGAATTCGATGCCGGACGGCGTTGTCCGTCCTGTGGCAGCCCGCGGGTTGTGCAGCACGCCGAACTGTTTGACCTGTCGATTGCGCACATGGATTGCGACGCGTTCTATGCGTCGGTGGAAAAGCGGGATGATCCCAGTCTCGAGGACAAGCCGGTGATCATCGGCGGCGGGCGGCGCGGCGTGGTCTCGACCGCGTGCTATGTCGCGCGCATCCGCGGCGTCCGGTCGGCGATGCCGATGTTTCAGGCGCTCAAGCTGTGCCCCGATGCGGTCATCATCAAACCGCGGATGGAGGCCTATGCCGAAGCGTCGCGGGCCATCCGCGCCATGATGGAGGAAATGACGCCCGCCATCGAACCCCTGTCGCTGGATGAGGCGTTCCTTGACCTCACTGGCACCGCGCGCCTGCACGGTCACCCGCCCGCGTTCATGCTTGCCCAGCTCATCAAACGGATGCGGGACGAGTTGGGCCTGACCGGATCCATCGGTCTGAGCCACAACAAGTTTCTGGCCAAGGTCGCCTCGGACCTTGAAAAGCCGCACGGGTTTTCGGTGATCGGCAAGGCGGAGACGGTGGATTTCCTGCACGACAAACCCGTGCGCCTGATCTGGGGTATTGGTCCCGCCGCACAAGCCGCACTGGACAAGGCGGGCATTCGCACCTTTGCCGATCTGAAGCGGTGGGAGGAAACCGATTTGGTGGCGCGGTTCGGGTCCATGGGCGGGCGGCTATATGCACTGGCGCGTGGGCGCGATGCGCGCCGTGTGACCCGCAACGCGCCGATGAAATCCATAAGCAACGAGACAACCTTTGGCGAAGACACGGCCGATCTTCATATTCTCGATGGTCATCTGTGGCGCATGGCGGAAAAGGTGTCCGACCGGGCCAAGGCCAAGGGGCAGGCCGGACGCGTTGTGACGCTGAAGCTGAAGCGCCACGATTTCAAAACCCTGACGCGCCGCGTGTCGCTGCGCGATCCTGCACAACTGGCGGACACGATCTATCGCACGGCGCGCGGTTTGTTCGACCAGGTGCAGGATGAGGGTCCGTTCCGCCTTTTGGGGTGCGGCATCAGCGATCTGAGCGATGCTGAGGATGCGCCAGCGTCCGGCGACCTGCTTGACCCCGGAGCACGCAAACGGGGTGAAGCGGAACGCGCGACAGACAAGATCCGCGCGCGGTTTGGTCCGGATGCGATCATGAAGGGCCGGGCGTTGCGCTGACCTATTCGGCTGCCAGTGGCACCCGCGACTGCCCTATGGTGCTGACCTCTGCAATCACTTGCTGCAGGCGTGTGCGGACATCTTCGAAGCGGGCGTTGGGTTTGATCGTTTGTTCGTTCATGTAGAGCGAGCGGTCAATTTCGACCTGCACCGCGTGCTGACCCCGCGACGGACGTCCATAAGCCTGAGCGATGTAGGCACCGGCAAAAGGCGCGTTGCGCGCGACGGTGAAACCAGCGTTTTTGAACGCCTGATCCAGCACATCGACAATCTCGCCCGACGCCGCAGCGCCAAACCGATCGCCCAGCACGATGTCGGGCCGCTTGACGCCTGCGCGCGCGATGCCATCCATCGCCTCATGCGGCATCGAATGGCAATCGATCAGGATCGCCTGCCCGTGCGCGTGCTGCGCACCATCCAGCAGCTTTTGCAGCATCTGGTGATAGGGCCGCCAGTACAGCGCGATGCGCCGCTCGACCTCTTTCATCTGCAACTTGCCACTGTAGATCGCGCGCCCGTTCGCGACCACGCGCGGCACCACGCCAAGACCGCTGGCAACCCGCGGATTGTGCCCTTGCCGTCGGATGCCCTCGATCAGCGCAGGGTCCAGTTCATCGGCGCTGCGGTTCAGATCGACGAACGCGCGCGGCGCGCCTGCTATGAGCAACGGCGCACCGTGGTTCGGCGCAGTGTCAAAAAGCTGATCAACAAACGCATCTTCAGAGGAGCGGATCGTCTTTTCGTCCAGAAGCGTCCCGCGCACAAAGCTCCATGGATAATCGCGCCCGGAATGCGGCGACGCGAACACCACGCAGCTGGTGCGTTTTTCGGGATGCAGAACCTCGTAGGCGACCTTGGGCATTGCTTCTCCTCTGCGGTGCAACATAGACCGAGATCAGGAAAAACCAAAAGCCCTTGATCCTCTCTTCGACTCCTTTTATAGCACGCGTCACCCGGCGCGGACTTCCGCGCCCTCTTTGTTCGTGGGCGTGGGGAAAACGTTGGAAAAAGTGGGCGATTAGCTCAGCGGTAGAGCACTTCGTTGACATCGAAGGGGTCACTAGTTCGATCCTAGTATCGCCCACCACCGTTTACTGCTGCATCGCAGCACCCGATCACCGGCGCAGTTTGCGCCAGACCAGAAACCCGGCGCTGCTTCGCGCCACGAACATGAGGGAAGAAGCGCCATGAAGGTTCGCAACTCGCTCCGCTCGCTGAAAAGCCGCCACCGCGATTGCCGCGTGGTCCGTCGCAAGGGCCGCGTTTACGTGATCAACAAGACGCAGCGCCGGTTCAAAGCCCGCCAGGGCTAAGCCCCGCGTAACAGAATTTGAAAGGCCGCCCGTTCGAGGCGGCCTTTTTCGTTCAGAACCCGATGAAGTGATCCGCCAGCGCCATGAACAGCGGGATGCTGAGGATCGCGACCGGGGTGCCAAGGCCCGTGGACGATCCCACATAGGCCGACGGGTTCGCCTGCGGCAGCGCCGCGCGCATCGTCGGCGGGCCCGAGATGTCCGAGCTTGACGCCGCCATGACCGCCAGAAGCACCACGCCACCCGCGGAAAACCCTGTCAGGTGGTGTGCCACCAGCCCCGCGCCAAACCCCAGTGCGCCATGCACCAGCGGCGCGGTCAGCCCGTAGATCAGGTAGGCATGCGCCACACCCTTGAGTTCCGACAGCCGCGACCACGCCTCCATCCCCATGATGAGCATCAGAACGGACAGAAGTCCCCGGAAGAGCGGCTCGTAAAAGCTGTCGAACACCGCATCGGGTCGCGCGAACAGGCCAAGGCCAAGCCCCAGCAACAGCGCCGAGATCGCGGGGCTGCGCAGGGTGTCGAAGAGGATGCCCTTGATCAGGCCCTCTTCGACCGCGGGACCGGTGCCGCCACCCATTGCGACGGTACCCCCTTGCACCGACGCCGCCCGCGCCGCGGACACGCGCGCTAGCACGATCGCTGTCACCAGCGCTGCCACGTCCATGAACGGATAGAGCGCGCCAATGAACCCCTCATAGGCCAGCCCGGCATCGTCCAGCACCGCCATGCCCGCCGCAAGGGTCGAGGCGGACACCGCCCCGAACAGACCCGCTGTCGCCATCCCGTCCATCAGCGCCACGCCGCGCCAGCGCGCCAATGTGACCCGGCCCAGCAGGACAATCGCCACGCCAACCGCCGCCGCCAGCACCGCAGGCACCGCCAGATCGGCGAGGCTGGCCGACCGCACCGCGATCCCCGCGCCCATGCCGACCTTCAACAGCAGCAGGATCACGATGAACTTGTAGACCGGTTGCGGCACCTCCAGCTTGCTGCCCAGGGCGGCCAGCATCATGCCACCGATCAGGAAGGCCAGAGTTGGCTGCTGCGCCTGCGCCAGCACAGTGGTGGCAATGTTGCTGAGAATATCCATATCGCCCTCGGTCCGGTGTGTGACCAGGGAGATAGCGGGGCAGGTATCGGATAAAAAATATATGTTTTGCGCAGTATCGTTCTATATTTTAAATGTATGGATACGCTGAACTATCACCACCTGCGCTATTTCCGCGCCGTCGCGCACGAGGGGAACCTGACCCGCGCGGCAGACAAGCTGAACCTGTCGCAATCGGCGCTGTCGACGCAGATCAAGGCGCTGGAGGCGCGGTTGGGCCATGCGCTGTTTGACCGGGTCGGGCGGCAGTTGCACCTGACCGAGGTGGGGCGCATCGCGTTGGATCACGCCGACCGGATCTTTGGTACCGGGGCGGAATTGCTGGCCACGCTCAACCGCGGCACCGGCGACAGCCCGACGCTGCGCGTGGGCGCGCAATCGACCCTGTCGCGCAATTTCCAGATGCAGTTCTTGCGGCCTGTGCTGGCTGATCCGGACGTCGATCTGATCCTGACTTCGGGGGGCACCGATCCGCTGCTGGCGCAGCTTTCCGACCTCGCGCTGGACGTGGTGCTGACCACGGATGCGCCGCGCAGTGCGGCAGGGTCTGATTTCATCGCGCACCGGCTGGCCGCGCACCCTGTGCGCCTGCACGGCCAGCCAGACCGCCTTGTGCATGACAACCTGGCCATCCTGCTGACGACCGAGCCCGTGATTGTCCCCACCGAAAGCGCGCTGCGCACCGGGTTCAACCGTCTGACTGCGCGGTTGGGGGTGCAGCCGCGCATCGTGGCGGATGTGGACGATATGGCGATGGTGCGGCTGCTCGCACGTGAAGGTGTGGGCCTCGCGCTCGCCCCCGACATTGTACTGGCCGATGAGATTGCGGCGGGTCAGCTTGCCACCGCGCCTTTTGACCTTGGCATCACGGAACGTTTCTATGCCGTCACAACGCGCCGCAGCTTTCCCCATCCGATGCTGACGACGCTGCTGCCCGACTGACCTGCACAACCCGCCCGCAACTGGCGCGCAGATCGTATGGTTGCGCCGCGCCTGTCGCGGCTTAAGTCTGTCACAGCACAAAACGAAAGGCCGCCGCATGTCCGACCCCACCTACACCCCGCCCGCGAAATGGACCTGGGATCAGGACAGCGGGGGCAAGTTCGCCTCGATCAACCGCCCCATCGCCGGCCCGACCCATGACAAGGACCTGCCGGTGGGTGAGCATCCGTTCCAACTGTATTCGCTGGCCACGCCCAACGGGGTGAAGGTCACGATGCTGTTCGAGGAACTGCTGGAGGCAGGCGAAAGCGGCGCGGAATATGACGCATGGCTGATCGACATCGGCGAAGGCGCGCAGTTCGGGTCGGGTTTTGTCGATGCCAACCCCAATTCCAAGATCCCCGCCCTTGTGGACCGCAGCGGTGATGCGCCCCTGCGCGTGTTCGAAAGCGGGTCGATCCTGATCCACCTCGCGGAAAAGTTCGGCCACTTCCTCCCCGCCAGCGGCTCGGCGCGGACCGAGGTGATGAACTGGCTGATGTGGCAGATGGGCTCGGCCCCGTTCCTTGGCGGCGGGTTTGGCCACTTCTACGCCTACGCGCCCGAGAAATTCGAATACCCGATCAACCGCTACGCGATGGAAAGCAAACGGCAGCTGGACGTGCTGGACCGCGAACTGGCCGACAAGCCGTTCATTGCGGGCGATGATTACTCCATCGCTGATATGGCGATCTGGCCGTGGTACGGGCAACTGTGCCTTGGGCGGCTGTATTCAGCGGCGGAATTCCTCGACGTCGAAAGCTACACCAACGTCATGGCCTGGGCGCAAAAGATTGACGCCCGCCCCGCCACCTTGCGCGGGCGCATGGTCAACCGCGCCTTTGGCGAGCCCGAACTGCAGCTGCACGAACGCCACGACGCGTCTGATTTCGAGAGTAAGACGCAAGACAAACTGGCACCGGAGGCATCGTGAAGCGCCTTGCCCTCTCCCTTGCCCTGATCGCGTCGCCACTGGCCGCAGACGTCACCGTGACCTTCCGCGATGGCGCGCCCAAGGACCGCTTTACCCTGACCTATGCGGGGTCCTGCCCGCTGGGCCCGACGGAGATGGTGATTGATCTGGGCACCGCACCTGCGGGCCTGATCTTTGACACCACGGCCGCCGGTGCCGGGGTCGAGGTGTTTCAACCGCTGGAATGGGTGCAAGGCGCGGCGCGCGCCTCGTCCGTGTCGGACGGGGACACCGCGCTGACCATCGCGATGGACGATTGGCAACCCGGTGTGGCCCGTGCCTTTACCGTCGACATCGACGACACCACCAGCACGCGGCAGATCACCGTGGACGGGTCGGAAATGGCCGGGGCCACGTTGCGGATGGCGGGTGAAAGCGCGCTTTTTGATGCCTCGGGCACCGCGCGCCTGACCCTTGCCGCCTGCACGTCCTAGCGCCGCCCCACCTGACGGCAGATCAGGATCACCGGCAGCAGCCCCACGGCGACGATCACGAGGCTGGGCACCGCTGCGCCGTCCAACCGTTCGTCTGAGGCCAACCGGTAGGCCTGCACCGCCAGCGTGTCATAGTTGAACGGTCGCATGATCAGCGTTGCAGGCAGTTCCTTCATCACGTCGACAAAGACGATCAGCAGCGCGGTCAGCAGGCTGGGCGTGAGGATCGGCAAATGCACCCGGCGCAGTGTCGCCATCGGCCCGCGGCCCAGTGACCGGCTGGCGGCATCCATGTTCACCGGCACGAGCGTCTGCCCGGTTTCATAGGCTCCCAAGGCGGCCGCCAGAAACCGCACCATGTAGGCAAAGACCAAGAGCCAGATCGACCCCGTGATCAGCAGCCCGGTCGAGATATCGAACGTCGCCCGCATCCATGCATCCAGCGCATTGTCGAACGCGGCAAACGGCACCAGCAGCCCAACGGCGATCACCCCGCCCGGCACTGCATAACCCAAGCGCGCGGCATAGACCGCAGCGCCCGACACCGGCCCGGGCCGCCCGCGCTGGTAATACCCAACCGCAATGGCCGCCACGACCGTCACGCAGGCCGCCGTGCCGGCCAGCACCAGCGAGTTCTGGATAAAGCGCAGGTATCGCGGGCTCAGCAGATCCTGTTCACTGCCCAAGCCCATCTCCAGCAGGATGATCACGGGTAGCACCGCGCCAAAGAGCACAGGCAAGGCACAGAGCAGCATCGCCCCAAACGCCCGCGCGCTGGTCAGCGGCATCACCGCCTGCCCGATGCCGGTGGCCCGCGTTTCGTGATATCGTGCCGCCCCACGCTGTGACCGTTCCAGCACCGCAAGTGCGAGCGCAAAGCTCAGCAGGCACAGCGCCAGTTGCGCGGCCCCGGCGCGGTCACCCATGGAAAACCAGCTTTGGTAGATGCCCGTGGCAAAGGTCTGCACCCCGAAATAGGCCACCGTGCCAAAATCCGCGATCGTCTCCATTACCGCCAGCAGCACGCCCGCCGCAATCGCAGGTCGCGCCATGGGCAGGGCGATCCGCCAGAACGCAGCGCCGGGCCCTGATCCCAATGTGCGCGCGGCCACGAAGATACTGCCGCTTTGCTGCAGAAACGACGCCCGCGCCAGCAGGTAGACATAGGGGTACAGCACCAGCACCAGCATCAGCGCCGCCCCGCCCAGCGACCGGATTTCCGGAAACCAGTAGTCCCGCGGCCCCCAGCCCATCACCGCGCGCAACGTGGTCTGCACCAGCCCGGGATGGTCCAGCAGATCGGTATACGCATAGGCCAGCACATAGGCTGGAAACGCCAGCGGCAGGACCAGCGCCACCTCGAACAGCTTCACCCCGGGAAACCGCGTCATGGTGACCAGCCACGCGGCCCCCGCGCCTATGACAAAGGTGCCCAGCGCCACCAGCAGAACGAGGATCAGGGTGTTCCCGGTAAAGCGCCACAAAACCGTGTCCAGCAGATGCGCCACAGTGCCCGTCCCACCGGCCACCGCCGCCAGAGCCGTCGCCACCATAGGCAACAGGCAAATCAGGGCCACGGCCCAGCCCAGTACGGGCAGGACACGGCCCGGCTGTTTTCCCACCGATGATGATATTTGCGCCGCTGTCACGCCGCCTCCTGACCGATCGCCCCGAAAGAACGCGGTCAGTCGTACACGCGCTGATCCTCGATCACCAGACCGTCCTTGGGCAGTGATCCCGGCGGGTGCAACTCCACGCGGCCTTTCAGCTTGAGCGCATCGACGATGCTGCCCGCATAGGCGTCCGGATCCGAGGCCGGGGTTTCCAGCCGCACGATCATGACGTCCTGCTCGCCATCCCGTTGCGCCACGATGCGGGCACGGCTCACGTCTTCATGCTTGGCCACAAGGGCTGCGACCTGCTCGGGGCGCACGAACATGCCCTTGATCTTGGTCGTCTGGTCCGCACGGCCCATCCAGCCCTTGATCCGCATGTTGGTGCGCCCGCACGGGCTTTGGCCCGTCATCACGGCGCTCAGGTCCCCGGTGGCAAAACGGATCAGCGGATAGTCGGGGTTCAGCGATGTCACCACGACCTCGCCCACCTCGCCCTCGGGCACCGGATCGCCGGTGCCGGGGGTGACGATCTCGACCACCACGCCCTCGTCCACGATCAGCCCCTCCATCGCGGGGCTTTCATAGGCGATGTTGCCCAGATCGGCGGTGGCATAGCATTGCAGGCAGGTGATGCCGCGATCCGCGTATTCCTGCCGCAAGCTCGGGAATAGCGCGCCGCCGCCCACCGCAGCCTTGGTGAACTTCAGCGGCAGGCCCATCTCGTCCGCCTTGTCGAGGATGACCTTCAGGTAATCCGGCGTCCCGGCATAGGCCGTGGTGCCGATGTCATGGGCGGCGATCACCTGCATCTCGGTCTGGCCGGTGCCTGCGGGCAGCACGCCCGCGCCAATCGCCGTGGCGCCGTTTTCAAACATGATCCCCGCAGGCGTCAGGTGGTAGGAAAAACAGTTCTGCACCACGTCCTCGGACCCGATGCCCACCGCGTGCAGGAACCGGGCAAAGCGCCACCAATCCTTGCTGTCGTGACTGCCGGGTTCATAGATCGGGCCGGGGCTTTGGAAAATGTGCGAAAACTGCCCGACCCCGGTGGTGAACCCGCCCAGCGGCGGATGCGCCTTTTGCGCGGCCCCCAGATCGGATTTTCGCAGCACCGGCAACGCCGCCAGATCCGCCACCCCGTCGATCTTGAGCGCATCAATGGCACCCAGACTGTCGGCATAGCCTGCCAGCACCTGCGCGCGCCCAACCTGATCCTGCAACGCCACGCGCAGATCGCGCGCCCGTTCATCCGCGTTGCGGGTTTCCAGATCGTCGTAAAAACTCATATCTCACACCGCCCTGATCTGCTGGGGTCCCTTGACGTCGAGCCGCGCAATCTCGCCCCGCACTTCCATTTCCAGTTTGACGGTGACCACGTGCCAACCCAGCTTGCCCAGGCGCTCCAGATCGTCGGGTGCCATGATCTCGGCCACACGATCCTTCAAAGTCATCGCCTTGATCGGCCCCTCGGCCAGCGCCCGCAAAATGGCCGACCGCACCGCATCGAATTTCCACGCAGGGATGTTGGTCACCCCGTCCCGGCCCTCCGCAGGGGTGCGGCAGGCCACCTTGTCCATCAGCTCAGCCAACGCTTGCGCCGACGGTAGCTGCGCACATCGCGGAACGATTTGCGGCCCTCTTCGGACATGCCGAGGTAGAACTCCTTCACATCCGGGTTCTCGCGCAATTCCGCCGCCGGGCCGTCCATCACGACGCGCCCCGATTCCAGGATGTAGCCGTAATGCGCAAAGCGCAGGGCCACGTTGGTGTTCTGCTCGGCCAACAGGAAAGTCACGCCCTCGTTCTCGTTCACCGATTTCACGATCTCGAAAATTTGTTCCACCAGTTGCGGCGCCAGCCCCATGCTGGGCTCGTCGAGCAGGATGGTTTCAGGCCGCGACATCAGCGCCCGGCCAATCGCTGTCATCTGCTGCTCGCCACCCGAGGTATAGCCCGCCTGGCTTTTCCGCCGCTCTTTCAGCCGCGGGAAATAGTCATAGACCATCTCGAGATCGCGCTGGATCGCCGCGTTGCCGTCACTGCGGGTATAGGCCCCGGTCAGCAGGTTTTCCTCAACGGTCAGGTGCTCAAAACAGTGCCGCCCTTCCATCACCTGCACCACGCCGGCCTTGACCAGATCCGCCGGATCCAGCTCGGCCGTGGGGCGCCCGTGATAGGTGATCGACCCTTTGGTCACCTCGCCGCGTTCGGATGCCAACAGACCCGAGATCGCCTTGAGCGTTGTGGTCTTGCCCGCGCCATTGCCACCGAGCAGGGCGGTGATCCCGCCCTTGGGCACCTTCAACGACACGCCCTTCAACACGAGGATCACGTGGTTATAGATCACCTCGATATTGTTGACCTCGAGGACGGTGGTCTCTGTCTCGGTACTGTCCAGCATCTTCATCTTGCCAAATAAACTCGAAATACCGGCGGCAGGGATCAGCCCGCCGCCGGAAGGTATGGATCAGCAGTTGGGCTCGATCCCGTTCTCGGACGCGTAGGCCGCGCTGTCCTCTTCGATCAGCGGCCCGATGATGTCGCCATCGGTCGGCTTGAAGTCAGAGATCAGCGACCATTCGCCGGCTGCCGCATCCCACTGGGTCACACCCACAAGGGCGTCACCGCCGTGGTTGGAACAGCTGACCGAGAAGCTCGGGCCAAAGTTCGGCAGTCCCAGTTCGCCCATCTTGGCCTCGGTGATCTCCAGCGCTTCCATGCCGTCGCGCATCATCGCCGGTGTGATCTCGGCGGTGCCGTGGATGCCCTGCGCGGTCTTGGCGGCCTCGGCTGCCAGCATCGCGGCATAAAGACCACGGTTGTAGAGCACCGTGCCGATCTGATCGCCTGCACCGGCTGCCAGCCCCTTGTCGACCACGTGCTTCTGGATCTCGCCAAAGACCGGGAAGTCACTGCCCACACCGTGGAAGGTCAGCGCCTTGTAGCCGTTGGCCGCGTCACCCGCGGGCAGCACGTCATTTTCCGACCCGGACCACCAAATGCCGATGAAGTTTTCCATCGGGAAACGGATGTTGGCGGCTTCCTGAATGGCGACCTGGTTCATCACGCCCCAGCCCCACATCAGGACAAAGTCGGGACGCTCGCGGCGGATCTGCAACCACTGCGACTTCTGCTCCTGGCCGGGGTGATCCACGGCCACTTCCATCAGCTCAAAGCCGTGCTTGTCGGCAAGGCCCTGCAGGGTGCGGATCGGCTCCTTGCCATAGGCGGAGTTGTGATAGACCAGCGCGATCTTCTTGCCGCTGATGTCATTGCCGTTGGATTCCAGCAGGTAGTTCACCGCACCCGACGCACCGTCCCAGTAGTTGGCCGGATAGTTGAAAATGTGGCTGAACACGTTGCCGTTCTTGGCCGAGGTCCGGCCATAACCCATGGAGTGCACGGGGATGTCATCCGCGGTTGCCTTGGGGATCAACTGGTAGGTGATGCCGGTCGACAGCGGCTGATAGACCAGCGCGCCTTCGCCCTTGGTGCTCTCGTAGCATTCCACACCTTTTTCGGTGTTATAGCCGGTCTCGCATTCCAGCACGCGGGCGGCAACGCCGCCGATGCCGCCGTCACGCTCGTTCAGCATGGTGAAATAGTCGGCATAGCCATCCGCAAACGGAATGCCGCCCGCCGCATATGGGCCGGTCCGGTAGCTGAGCGACGGGAACACGAGGTCCGCCATCGCCGGGGCCGCCGCCATCATGGCGGCAACGGCATAAGTGCCTAGTTTCATCGTCATCGGTGTTTCCTCCCTATGGTTTTATCCGATGTTTCCTTCAATCAAGGTGCGCGGGGAACGCACACCCTATGGTGTAGGGTGCGCATTTATTGCGCACCTTTGGTCCGCCCCTAGTGCGGGAAGGGCCATAGTCTCAGCTTCTCCTTTGCCACACGCCACAGCTGCGCGATGCCATGCGGCTCGAACCGCAGGAATATGATGATCAGCGCGCCCACGATGACCAGCTGGAAATGCGCCACGATATCCGTGGGCCAGCCAAACAGATCGACGCCGACCACTTTCAGCAGCACTGGCAGCACCACGAGGAACGCCGCCCCCGCAAAGCTGCCGAAGATGCTGCCCAAGCCTCCGATGATGATCATGAACAGCACAAGGAACGATTTGGTGATGCCGAACACCTCGCCCACCTCGACCGCGCCCAGATAGACCGCAAAGAACAGCGCCCCCGACACGCCCACGAAAAACGACGACACGGCAAAGGCCGTCAGCTTGGCCTTCAGCGGGTTCACCCCGATGATCTCTGCTGCGATGTCCATGTCACGGATCGCCATCCACTCGCGCCCCAGCGCGCCGCGGGTCAGGTTGCGCGCGATGATCGCGCCCCCCACGGTGAAGATCAGACAGAACAGATATGTGGCCCACGCTTCGGTGTTGGGGCCGGTCACCTCGATCCCGAACACCGTTCGCTCGGGCGCGTTGATCTGGCCCGAAGCCGAGTAGTTGTAGAACCACGACACCTTGTTGAACAGCCAAACGAGGAAGAACTGCGCCGCCAGTGTCGCCACGGCAAGGTAGAACCCCTTGATCCGCAAAGACGGCAGTCCAAACAGCGTGCCAACCGCGGCGGTAACCCCGCCGGCCAGGATCACGTGGAAAAAGATGTTCACATCCGGAAACGCGGTCATCAGCTTGTAACAGGCATAGGCCCCCACCGCCATGAACCCGCCGGTGCCCAGGCTGACTTGTCCGCAATAGCCCGTCAGGATGTTCAGCCCGATCGCCGCGATGGCATAGATCAGAAACGGCAGAAAGATCGAATTGACCAGATAATCGGTCATCACGAACGGCAGGATCAGCACCGCCACTGCCAGGACGAAATAGTACCGATACCGGTCGAACCGGATCGGAAAGGTCTGGCTATCCTGCGGATACGTGGTCGAAAAATCGCCCGCCTCACGGTAGAACATCAGATCAGCCCTCTCTGCTCGCCCGTGTGTGCACACGGAAAGGATTTGTTAACCAGCCTGTCAGCTTCCGGCGCGCTGCCACATTCTTTCCCAATTTTCCCGACACCTTGGGCGCGGGTAAGTGGAGTGGAGCAAATGACAGCTGTGCTGGCAGCGATGCGACGGCTTGATGCCGCGCATGCACGTGGGGATATCAACGCGGTGGAATTGGCCGAAGCCAAGGCCAAGCTGATGGACGCAATCCCCGACATCACACCGGACGAGCCCTCGGAACCCCACCGCGAGACGCGTGCCAACGCATCAAGCGCGGCAGGTGCCGGTTCCGGACTGGGGCAGATCATGCTTTTTTGCGCGGTCATTCTGGTTGCAAGTGCTGGTCTTGCGTTGCTGTTGACCGGCGATCTCATGCTGTCGGCCACGCTTGCCATCACCGTGCTTGCGGCATTCTCGGTCATGCTGTTCCGCCAACTCGACAGTTGATCACACGCGCTCAATGATCTTCTCCCCAAACAGGCCCTGCGGCCGGAACACGAGAAAGATCAGCGCCAGCACATAGGCAAACCAGTTCTCGGTCGCGTTGATCGTGAATCCGAACAGCGCGCCGGCCAGATCGCTGGACGACATGAAGAACTCGAACAGCTTTTCACCCACCCCGATGATCAACCCGCCGACAATGGCCCCGGGGATCGAAGTGAAACCGCCCAGCATCAGCACCGGCAGTGCCTTCAATGCGATCAGCGACAGCGAAAACTGCACGCCAGATTTCGCGCCCCACATAATGCCCGCGATCAATGCCACGAACCCGGCCACCGACCACACCAGGATCCAGATAAAGTTCAGCGACACGCCCACGCTCAGGGCTGCCTGATGGTCGTCAGCCACCGCGCGCATGGCGCGGCCCTGCTTGGTGTATTGCGAAAATACCACCAGCGCGACCACCAGCAGAATCGCCACGATCGTCGCCGTGATGTCGAGATTGTCGATGAAAAAGCCGTAGCCGAAAATGTTGTACGTCGCTTCGTCGATGGCCAGGTTGATGCCCTGCGGCATACACGTGCCTTCGGACAAGCACACGTCCAGCTTCTTGATCTCGGACCCCCACATCAGGTCCGCCACCCCTTCAAGCAGGTAGGCCAGCCCGATGGTCGCCATGAACAGGATGATCGGTTCCTGACCGACCAGATGCTTGAAGATGTAGCGCTGCACCGCCCACGCGAGGACAACCATCACGGCCACCGTCAGCACGATGCCGATTACCGAATGCACGTTCCAGCCAAAGTAATGCACCTTGGTGCCAAGCAATGCGTTGATCAGGTGCGCAAACGGCACCTGTCCGTTCTGAATGCCGACGTAGGTCATTGCCGCAAAAAGCGCCATAACCCCTTGGGCAAAGTTGAAAATCCCCGACGCTTTGTAAATCAGAACAAATCCGAGTGCGACCAGCGCATAAAGCACCCCGGCCATCAGCCCGTTGAGGAACACCTCGGACGCAAAGATCAGTTGCTCAGACATGGCTGCCCCTCAAAGTACGAACGTTTTCAGAATCGACAAAATCTGCTAGCTTTCGGCCACGATTTTCAGACCCATTTTCATTTTCCAAACACAGGCCATACCCATGCCCGTCAATTCCAGCATAAGTCATCCCGTCACGCTGATCCCGCAACCCACCCAGACAACCTGCTGGGCCGCCAGCACCGCAATGCTGATCGGGTCGACGGTTCAGAACGTGATCAACCAAACCCCCAAGGCGCTGGTGGCGTCGGACGGCGGCCTCAAGAACTATTCCGATCAGGACGACTGGCTGTCGGGCACGCGCGACTTTGCGCAGGCGCACAGGCTGCAATATGGCCCGCCGCGCACATGGACGACCGAAGCGTTGCACGCGCAACTGTCCAGCGGTCCGATCATGATCGACATGCTGTGGAACGCGCAGAACTACATCTCTCAGGCCGGTTCGCCCGGGCACATGGTTCTGATCACGGGCATGAGCGCGGACAACAACGGCGTCACGCTGACCTACAACGACCCCTGGCCGCCAAACCGCGGTGCGGTGACCACCGTCAACTACGCCACGTGGTTGCGACAGGTGCCCACACGCACCTATCGCACCTTCTGGAAATAAGGGGCGGCAGCGCACGGCGGCGCGACCGGTGGCATGCACCCGGATCATGTCCCGCGCCGTCACCCCTTCACCCCCATCGACTGACAAAATGCTGCTGCGGTGGGCCCCGTGGTCGCCGCAAAGACAACGCGGTCGCCGTCACCTGCATTGAACAACACGTAGATGTCAGGCAGCGCGGCAGAGCAATCGGCATAAGCCTTCTGCGGCCCCGGAAAATTCAGTTCCTGCAAACCGTTCGATCGCAACGCCGCGTCCGCCGCAATCCAGCCGGTGGTGACAAACATCGACCACTGCGGCGACGCAGGCCCACTGCCCGAACAGGCCCATGTGCCCGGCGTTGTCGAAGTGCCACGGGAATAGTCAAAGCTCAGCGCAAATTCGAAATTCCCGCCCGACCCCGGCGGATAAACGATGGTCCGACGGGTCCCGCCCTCGTCCTCGTCCTGATCGAACACCGGCGCGGCAAAATTCCACGCGCCCGTCGGCTTGCCCGTCACGTACCGCGCGCATTCCGCAATGCCTGCGTTGAAATGGGTCAGGTCCTGCGCCGCCACGGGCGCGCCCGCCAAAACAGCCATGGCGCACAAGACCCGCATCACACCTTCTCCGGCAGGGTGGCATACACCCGGTAAATCGTAAATTGCGCCTCGCGCACCCACAGCGCGCGCGCGTGTACGCGGAACCCGCAGGTCTCGCAAAACCCGTCATAGCTGATCCGGACGTCACCGCTCTCCAGCGTCTCCACCGTGCTTTCATCGAACGGGCTGTCATCGCGCTCCAGCCAATAGGTCATGAAGGTTTCGACCGTCTCCAGATCCTCGTCAAAGACGTTGATCCCGCAGGACGCGCCCTCGGCCAGTTCCACCAGCACGATGTCATCACTGGTGCCATGCCAGACCTTGCCGTCCTTGCCATAAAGATGTGCTGCGGCGAACGTCGTCGGCATTTCGCGCAAATCCTTGGTGTTCACCGGCTCGCGCAGCAAAACGGGGGCCAGACAGCGCCCGGCAAAAAACAGCGACTTGGGCGTGGTATCCAGCCCCGTCATATCCTGCGCCGCCCCGGCCAGCGGCCAGATCAGCAGCAGTACGGCCAGCCACGCCCTAATCATGGCTCACCCCCAGATAGGCGTCGATCACATCCTGATTGCTGCGCACCTCGTCGGGCGTGCCATCACCAATCTTCTTGCCGTAATCCATCACCACCACCCGGTCACTCAGGTCCATCACCACGCCCATGTCGTGTTCGATCAACGCAATCGTGGTGCCAAACTCGTCATTCACATCCAGGATAAAGCGGCTCATGTCCTCTTTCTCCTCGACATTCATCCCCGCCATCGGCTCGTCCAGCAACAACAGCGACGGCTCCGCAGCCAGCGCCCGCGCCAGTTCCACCCGCTTTTTCAACCCGTAGGGCAGCCGCGCCACGGGGGTCTTGCGAATGGCCTGGATCTCGAGAAAATCAATGATCCGCTCCGCCACTTCACGGTTCTCGGTCTCTTCGGTCTCCGCCTTGCCCTTCCACAGCGCCTGCGCAAACATCCCCGTCTTCATGTGGGTCAGCCGCCCGGTCATCACGTTGTCCAGCACACTCATGCCTTCGAACAGGGCGATGTTCTGGAACGTCCGCGCGATCCCCTGTCGTGCCACCTCGTAGGGTTTCATCGGCGGGCGCGGGCTGCCCTTGTAGAACACCTGCCCCTCCTGCGGGATGTAAAACCCCGAAATCACGTTCAGCATCGACGACTTGCCCGCACCATTGGGCCCGATGATCGCCCGGACCTCGCCCTCGCGAATGTCAAACGAGATGTCCTTGATCGCCTCCACCCCGCCAAAGCGCAGGGTGATGTTGCGCATCTCCATGACCACGCCGCCGATCTTGCGGCCATCCGCCGTGGTGTAGCCCTCGGTCTGGTCAAGCATGTTCGGCCTCCCCGCAACGCAGCATTCGCGCGATATTAACCATTGTCTGCGCAGCCTGAGGGCCTCCCAACCCAAAGGCAACCCGATGTTCGAAGAACTGGAACGCCGCTACCTCCTGCGCCTCGCCCGCGACTGCGCCCGCCGCGGCCTCAGTGCCGAGGCGACCGCCGACATCATGCACCGCAAACTGGGCAGCTTCACCTGCGCGGGCCGCCTCCGATGCGCCATCGCCCACGTGTTCAAGACCGACTAGGGGTTTCTTCTGGCCCAAAATACCTCCCCCGGAGGGTCGATTGGCCACCCGCGCCGACGCACTACAGCGGTGCGCCAAACGGGATGGTGGGCGGGGCGAAGCCGCAGGCAAGCGTCCGACCATCATCTACTCTGCCGCCATCTTCTGCGTGACTTCCAGCACCGCCGCTGACCGAATGTCCAGTGTCGCTGAAATCGACCCCTTGCGCCCATCTTCATAGGTCACCTCGGTCGTCGTCGACACCTGCCCCGACCCGTCATAAAGTGCTGCGATGATGTCGGCGAACTTCTCCTCGATGATCCGGCGGCGCACCTTGCGGGTGCGGGTCAGCTCGCCATCGTCGGCATCCAGTTCCTTGTGCAGCACCACGAACCGATGCACCTGGCAGCCCGACAGCATCTCGTCTTCGGCCACGCTGCGGTTCACCTCTTCCACGTGGCCCTGGATCGTGGCCAGCACCTCCGGATGCCCCGCCAGCTCCTGATAGGACGCATAGGCGATGTTGTTGCGCTCGGCCCAGTTGCCCACCGCGGTCAGGTCGATGTTGATGAACGCCGTGCACTCGTCCCGCCCGTTGCCGAACACCACGGCCTCAAGGATGTTGGGATAGAACTTCAGCTTGTTCTCGACGTATTTCGGCGCAAACAGGCTCCCGCTCGCCATCTGGCCCACGTCCTTGGCGCGGTCGATGATGCGCAGATGGCCGCTGTCCTTCTCGATGAACCCGGCATCGCCTGTCGCGACCCAGCCCTCGGAGTCCTTGGTATCGGCCGTGCTTTCGGGGTTCTTGTAATACTCCACAAACACGCCCGGAGAGCGATAGAACACCTCGCCACTGTCGGCGATCTTCAGCTCCACCCCGGGGGAGGCCACGCCAACCGTGTCGCTGCGCACCTCGCCATCGGGCTGCGCGGTGATGAACACCGTCGCCTCCGTCTGGCCGTAAAGCTGTTTCAGGTTGATGCCCAAAGACCGATAGAAATCAAAGATTTCCGGCCCGATCGCCTCTCCGGCGGTATAACCCACGCGCACCCGCGAAAACCCCAGCGTGTTCTTCAGCGGGCCATAAATCATCAGATCGCCCAGCGCGTATGTCAGTCGGTCCATCAACCCGACGCGCTCACCGTCGAGGATCGCAGGGCCAACCCTGCGTGCATGATCCATGAACCGCGCAAACAGCCACCGCTTCAGCCGTCCGGCATCCTCCATGCGGATCATCACCTGCGTCAGCTGCGTCTCGAACACCCGCGGCGGGGCGAAATAGTAGGTCGGCCCGATCTCGCGCAGGTCCACATGCATGGTCTCGGCGCTTTCGGGGCAGTTTGTGCAGAACCCCGACCACAGCGCCTGTCCCACCGAAAAGATGAAATCCCCCACCCACGCCATCGGCAGATAGGCCAGGATGTCATCGGATTGCTTCAACCCGTCGAACTCCGACGATGATTTCGACGTCTCGATCACGTTGCGGTTGCTCAGCACCACGCCCTTGGGCTTGCCCGTGGTACCTGACGTATACAGCATCACGCAGGTGCTGTCGTAATCCAGCGCGCCCACGCGCTCGGCCAGAACCGGGCCCAGCTCATCCCGCTTGGCCCGACCCGCCTCCTGCACATGGCTGTACTGGTGCAGCTTGGAATGGTCGTATTTCCGCAATCCACGCGGATCGAGATAGATCATCTGCTCGAAATTCGGCAGTTGGTCCTGCACCTCGATGACCTTGTCGACCTGCTCCTGATCGCCCGCCACCACGAACCGCGCGCCGCAGTGATCCAGCACGTATGCCATCTCTTCGGCCACCGCGTCCTGATAAAGCGGCACCGGCACCGCGCCGCACATCTGCACCGAAATCATCGACCAATAGAGGTACGGGCGATTGCGCCCGATGATCGCCACGTGATCGCCGGGTGCGACACCCAGATCCAGCATGCCCAGCGCCAGCGCCTCGATTTCCTCGTGCGCCTGTGCCCAGGTCCAGCTTTGCCAGATCCCGAATTCCTTTTCGCGGTACGCCGGCGCATGACCAAAGACGCGCGCGTTGCGCTGCAACAAGGCCGGGACTGATGTCAGCCCGCTTTCGCCCATGGGCGTGTCGTTCACGATGTTTCCTCCCGTGCGCCCCTTGATGGGGGCGTCTTGTGATCGCCTGCGCGATTCCCCTGAGCCTCAAGGATGCAGGACAATTCATGAAGGTCAATTTTTTCCTGAAGTTTTCGCAAACCTTACGAATTGTAACAGGCGCGCCTGCGCCGTTGTGCGCGCCGTGGGACCGGTGCTAGCCATGGGTCATGTCCCACGATCCGGCCACCGCGTTGACCACATCGGGCCTGAACCTCATCGCTCAGGCGCTCAGCATCTATGACAAGGACCTGCGCCTTGCCGTGTGCAACGTGCGCTTTCAGCAGATGTTCAACCTGCCCGATGCGCTGGTGACACCGGGGGCGGATTTTGCCGAAACCATCCACTATGTCGCCAGCCACGGCGAATATGGCGAGATCGACGATATCGATGCTTTCGTGCAGGACCGGGTCGACCTCGCCCGCGCGTTCAAACCGCACTATGTCGAACGCACCCGCCCCGATGGCCGCTCCATCTCGATCGAGGGCGCGCCGCTGCCGCAGGGCGGCTGGGT
>JBCBAV010000034.1:0-30366 GCA_038532285.1 Pseudomonadota bacterium
GGTGACCCCCATCGCCTCGAGCGCGCGACCGACGTGATCTGCGCCGTACCCTTTACCAATCGCAGCGAGGTAGACCTGCGCGTCGGCCTGCTGTTTCTCCATCGCGCCAGCACCGATGCGCAGGGTGTTGGCATGACCGGAACGGGCCTGCGCCGCCGCAATCGCCGCATCGCTGGGCATCTGCGCCTTGCCCGGCGCGCCAAAACCCCACAGCTCGATCAGCGGACCCATCGTGGTGTCAAACGTGCCCTCGCTTGCGGTGTTCACGGCCTCTGCCGCGTCCATCACTTCGGCCAGTTCCGGCGACAGCATGGTGGGCGCGTCACTGGCGTTGAAACGCGAGATTTCAGACGTCTCCGACCAGTTCGACATGGCCGCATTGACCTGCGCCAGTGCGGTGCCGATTGCAGACTGAATTTCGGCCTCACCAACAGGGGCATTGGAAACGACAACGTTGTAGCCCGTGCCCATGGTCGGACCGGACAATTGAAGGACATCCTGCCCCGGTTTGCAGGCAGCAAAAGCAAGGGGCATGAGCATGAAAGTACGGCGCGAAAAGTTCACTTGAATGGGCACTGAATGCACCTCTCTGGCCATGTTTTGATTTGTCGCATCTGTTGGCCAAATGTTCTGGTATAGAGTGCGAATAAGTTCAACAGCAAAAAGTATACCTTTGTACACTAAATGCGCTTTCCATGGCGCAGCATGCAGTGCATAAGGCGTGCGTTTACTCGGCAAGGGGTAGAAGCATTCATGAACTTCTCGCTCAAGCAAGGTTTGGATATTCCAATCGCTGGCGCACCAGACGCGCGGTTGGAAGACGGTGCACCGGTGCGAACCGTGGGCCTGATCGGCGATGACTACATCGGCCTGAAACCCCGAATTCTCGTTGCAGAATGGGATGTTGTGGGCGCCGGCACGCCAGTGATGCATCACAAGGACAACCCCGAAGCGATGATCGTCTCGCCCGCGGCAGGCCGCGTGCGCGCCATCAATCGTGGCGCCCGTCGCAAGCTGATTTCGATTGAAATCGACGTCGATGACAGCGCAGCCGAGTCGGTGGATTTCAGCGCCGTGGGTGACGTGTCGACGGTCGATGGATTGGTCGAGCGACTTTGTGCCGCAGGAGTTTGGACCGCGTTTCGCACGCGTCCCTATTCCAAGGTACCGATGACCACCGATCGCCCTGCAGCGATTCTTGTGACCGCAATGGACACGGAACCGCTTTCTGCCGACCCGGCGCCGATCATCGCGGCGGAACCTGACGCCTTTGTCGCGGGCCTCGAAGCCATCTCGCGGTTGGCCGAAGGCAAGACCTATCTGTGCCACGAAACTGGCGCGGATGTACCCGTCGCCAGTGGTGTCGAAGTAGCCACGTTTTCCGGCCCGCACCCGGCGGGTCTGGCTGGAACGCACATCCACTTTCTCGAACCGATTTCGGGCGACAAGGTGGTGTGGACCATCAGCTATCAGGACGTGCTGATCATCGGGCGCCTGATGCTCACCGGGCGCTATGATCCGTCGGTCGTGATCGCCCTTGGTGGCCCGCGCTGCGCGGACCCAAGGCTAATGCGCACAGTCATGGGCGCGTCGATGACCGACCTGACCGAAGCAGACCGGCCCGATGACGTGCCGGTGCGCCTGATTTCGGGTTCTGTGCTCAGCGGTCGCGCGGGTGCGGGCAACGACGCGTATCTCGGGCGCTATGCGCGCCAGATCACCATCATCGAAGAAGATCACAAGCAGATCCCGATGGGCTGGATCCGGCCCATGTTTGAGAAATACGCAGTGCAGCCGGTGCTGGGCTCGACACTGACCAAGGTGCTGTCGAAGCCGACCTTTGCGCTGACTTCGAACCTGAATGGCGGGCGTCGCGCGATGGTGCCGCTGGGCACGTTCGAAGGGCTGATGCCGCAGGATTACCTGCCCACGCAGCTGTTGCGCGCGATGCTGGTGATGGACACCGACGTCGCCCAGCAGCTTGGCGCGCTGGAACTGGACGAAGAAGACCTCGGCCTCTGCGGATTTTCCTGCCCGGCGAAATATGAATACGGCCTCGCCCTGCGCGACTGCCTGACCAAGATTGAAAAGGAGGGCTGAGGCATGGGAATGCGCAGCTTCTTTGACGGAATCGAGCCTCATTTCGAAAAGGGCGGCAAGTGGGAAAAGTACTTCCCTCTCTACGAAATGGTGGAGAGCTTCCTTTACACGCCCAAAACGGTGACAACGGCCGCCCCGCACGCGCGATCCTACATCGATATGAAGCGGATCATGACCTACGTGGTGCTGGCGACAGTGCCATGCATCATGATGGCGCTCTATAACACCGGGTATCAGACCAACCTCGCGCTGCAGGACTTTGAACCGTCGGGCTGGCGCGCCGCGATAATTGGCGGGCTGGGCATCGGCTTTAACCCCGCAAACCCCTTTGCGAACATGATGCACGGGCTGACGTATTTTCTGCCGATTTACATCACAACACTGGTCGCCGGTGG
Organism: Pseudomonadota bacterium; assembly: GCA_038532285.1. GTDB lineage: Bacteria > Pseudomonadota > Alphaproteobacteria > Rhodobacterales > Rhodobacteraceae > Tateyamaria. Next base: position 2,496 of record JBCBAV010000034.1, read on the forward strand.
CGTTTTCGAGGTGATCTTTGCCACCATCCGCAAGCATGAGGTGAACGAGGGGTTCCTTGTCACCTCCATGCTTTACACGCTGATCGTGCCCGCCACGACGCCGCTGTGGCAGGTGGCGCTTGGCATCATCTTTGGCGTGGTGATCGGAAAGGAAGTGTTTGGCGGAACCGGTAAGAACTTCCTCAATCCGGCGCTGACAGGGCGGGCGTTTTTGTACTTTGCCTACCCTGCGCAAATGTCCGGCGACAGCGTCTGGGTGCCCGTCGATGGCTATACCGGCGCGACGGCGTTGGCCGTGTCCGCCGCTGACGGATTTCAGGAACTCGCAGCGCGCGGCATGACCTGGTGGGACAGCTTTATTGGCGTGGTTCCGGGGTCCATGGGCGAAACCTCGGCCCTCGCGGCAGCTTTAGGGCTAGTGTTCCTGCTTGCCACGCGGATTGCCAATTACCGCATGGTGGTGGGCTGTCTGGGCGGAATGATCGCCTTTACCCTGCTTCTGAACGCCATTGGATCGGACACGAACCCGATGTTCGCGATGCCGTGGTACTGGCATCTGGTGCTGGGCGGCTACGCCTTTGGCCTCGTGTTCATGGTAACAGAGCCTGTGTCGGGCGCGCACACCAATATGGGTCGTTACATCTACGGCGCCCTGATCGGTGTGATGGTGGTGATGATCCGTGTGATCAACCCGGCCTTCCCCGAAGGCATGATGCTCGCTATCCTGTTCGGCAACGTCTTTGCCCCGCTCATCGACCACTTTGTCGTGCAGGCCAACATCAAGCGGAGGGCCAAGCGCTATGCCTGACGAGAAAAAAGGTATGATCCGCCGCTTTCTCGAACTGTCACCGGATTCCGTTCCCAAGACGATTTTTGTCGCTGTTGCGGTGTGCCTCGTGGCGTCGATGGTTGTGTCTGCCGCCGCGGTGGCCTTGCGCCCGTTGCAGTCCGTCAACGCGCTCAAGGACAAACAGATCAACATCCTTCAGGTCGCAGGCATTTACGAGCCCGGCGTTGACGTGTTGGACGCATTCGGCGCGTTTGAACCGCAAGTGCTGGACCTGAACACCGGCGCCTTCACCGACCAGTTCGATCCGGCCAATTTCGACGACCGCGCTGCCGCCGATGATCCGGCAACATCGGTTGCGCTCGAAGATGATCCCGCGGGCATCGGACGGCAAAGCATGTATGTGACCGTCTACCTGCTGCGCGACGACGCTGGTGACGTCGATAAGGTGATCCTGCCGATCCACGGCTATGGCCTGTGGTCCACGCTCTACGGCTTTATCGCGCTCGAAGAGAACGGCAACGACATCTTTGGCCTGCAATTCTACGAACACGCCGAAACCCCGGGCCTGGGCGCCGAAGTCGACAACCCGCGCTGGAAGGCGCAGTGGTCCGGCAAGCGGCTTGAGGATGACAGCGGTGAGTTGCAGATCACTGTCGCCAAGACAGCGCCGCCTGCGGGCGATGAGTTCCACATCGACGCGCTCGCCGGTGCCACGCTGACATCGGTCGGTGTCGACAACCTTGTGAAATTCTGGATGGGCGAACGCGGCTACGGTCCGTTCCTCGACAACCTCAAAGCGGGGAACGTGTGATGGCGCACAAACGCAGAGAGATGCTGGTTGACCCGCTGGTCGACAACAACCCGATCACCCTGCAGGTGCTGGGCATCTGTTCCGCACTTGCGGTGACCTCGTCGCTTCAGGTGGCGTTCGTGATGTCCATTGCGGTCATCTTTGTCACCGGCTTTTCATCCATGTTCATCTCGATGATCCGCAACCAGATACCCGGATCGATCCGGATTATCGTGCAGATGGTGGTGATCGCGAGCCTCGTGATCCTTGTGGATCAGCTGCTCAAGGCGTTTGCCTTTGAGATTTCCAAGACATTGTCGGTGTTCGTGGGCCTGATCATTACAAACTGCATCGTGATGGGCCGCGCCGAAGCATTTGCCATGAAGAACCCGCCCATCGAAAGCTTTATCGACGGGGTCGGCAACGGGCTGGGTTATGGTCTGATCCTGATGCTGGTCGGCGTGATCCGTGAACTGTTTGGCGCAGGCAGCCTCTTTGGCATCACCATCCTCGAGACGGTGAACAACGGTGGCTGGTACGTGCCCAACGGCATGCTGCTGCTGCCGCCATCGGCGTTCTTCATCATCGGGCTGATCATCTGGGCCTTCCGCACATGGAAGCCCGCGCAAGTCGAAGAACGTGAGTACAAAATCCAATCGGTTGAGGCCCACTGATGGAAGAGCTTCTCTCCCTCGCCGTTAAGGCCATCTTTGTCGAAAACCTCGCGCTGTCGTTTTTTCTGGGTATGTGCACGTTCATCGCGGTGTCCAAGAAGATCTCGACCGCGATCGGCCTCGGCATCTCGGTCATGATCGTGCAGGCGATCACGGTACCGGCGAACAACCTGATCCTGAACCATCTGCTGGCCCCCGGTGCACTCTCCTGGGCTGGCTTCAGCGACGTGGACCTGACGTTCCTTGGCTTGATCTCCTACATTGGGGTCATCGCCGCACTGGTGCAGATCCTCGAGATGGTGCTCGATAAGTACTTTCCGCCGCTTTACAACGCGCTGGGTGTGTTCCTGCCGCTCATCACGGTGAACTGTGCCATCCTGGGCGGGTCGCTGTTTATGGTCGAACGCAGCTATGATTTCGCCGAAAGCGTGACCTACGGCATCTCGTCCGGGTTTGGCTGGGCGCTGGCGATCACAGCGATGGCCGGCGTGCGCGAAAAGCTGAAATATTCTGACATCCCTGACGGCCTCCAGGGCCTAGGGATCACCTTCATAACCGCTGGGCTGATGGCAATGGCCTTCATGTCCTTCTCCGGCGTGAAACTCTGAGGTCTCTGAAATGGCGACATTCTCTCTCGGAATTCTGTTGTTCACTCTGATCGTATTGGCACTGGTCACCGTGATCCTTGCCGCGCGCTCGCGGCTGGTGTCATCGGGCAACGTCAACATCACGATCAACGGCGAAAAGACGATCAGCGTGCCCGCCGGTGGCAAGCTGTTGCAAACGCTCGCCGAACAAAAGCTGTTCGTGCCTTCGGCCTGTGGCGGCGGCGGCACCTGCGCGCAATGCCGCGTCCGCATCCATTCCGGCGGCGGGTCGATCCTGCCCACCGAAGAAAGCCACATCACCAAGCGCGAGGCCTCCTGCGGCGACCGCCTGTCCTGTCAGGTCGCGGTGAAACAGGACATGGAAGTCGAAGTCCCCGAAGAGGTCTTCGGCGTCAAGAAATGGGAATGCACCGTCCGTTCGAACGAAAACGTGGCGACCTTCATCAAGAACCTCGTGCTGGAACTGCCCGAAGGCGAAGACGTCAACTTCCGCGCCGGTGGCTACATCCAGATCGAAGCACCGGCGCACAGCCTGTCCTACGAAGACTTCGCCGTGCAGGAAGAATATCGCGAAGACTGGGACCGGTTTAACCTGTGGCAGTACAAGTCCACCGTCGCTGAACCGATCGAGCGTGCGTATTCCATGGCCAACTACCCCGAGGAAAAGGGGCTGATCATGCTCAACGTGCGCGTGGCCTCGCCCCCGCCCGGATCGGACGGGATCCCGCCGGGTCAGATGTCATCCTACATCTTCAACCTCAAACCGGGCGACAAGGTTACCATTTCCGGCCCCTTCGGCGAATTCTTTGCCCGCGACACGCAAAAGGAAATGGTGTTCATCGGCGGCGGGGCAGGCATGGCGCCCATGCGCAGCCACATCTTTGACCAGCTCAAGCGCCTCAAGAACCGCGATCGCAAGATCACGTTCTGGTATGGCGCGCGGTCAAAGAAAGAGATGTTCTTTGTCGAGGATTTCGACGAATTGGCCGCCGAATTCCCAAACTTCACGTGGCACGTCGCCCTGTCTGACGCGATGCCCGAGGATGAGTGGACCGGCTACACCGGTTTCATCCACAATGTTCTGCACGACGAATATCTCAAGGATCATCCGGCGCCTGAGGATTGCGAATTTTATATGTGCGGCCCGCCGATGATGAACCAATCCTGCATCAACATGCTGCTGGAATTGGGGGTCGACCGGGAAGATATCATGCTCGATGATTTTGGCGGCTGACCAAACACAACCCACGAAAAAGGCCACGTGCGCGTATCGCCACCTGGCCTTTTTTTGTGCCTTCCCGAAGAACGCGCGCGCCCAACGGGCGAGCGCTTGATGAGGGGTTGCGTTACATATTATGAATATTTGATCCCGATCTGTAACATTTTTCTTGCCGCAACCCGTATGGATTTGATATCCGCGCAGCAGGAGGCGCGACCATGTACGCTCAAATGATCCAGTCCGAGGCCAGTCAAGACGACCCCGAAAAGCTTGCAGCCTTTCAGGCCCGCATAGACGCGGGTGAAAAGGTTGAACCCAAGGATTGGATGCCCGCTGGTTATCGCAAGACACTGATCCGACAGATCGGCCAGCACGCGCACAGCGAAATCGTCGGCCAACTGCCCGAAGGCAACTGGATTACTCGCGCCCCCAGCCTTGAACGCAAGGCCATCCTGCTGGCCAAGGTGCAGGACGAGGCAGGCCACGGTCTGTACCTTTACTGTGCCGCAGAAACACTGGGCGTGAGCCGGGATGAATTGACCGAAATGCTGCTGGACGGACGGATGAAGTTTTCGTCGATCTTTGCATATCCGACCCTGACATGGGCAGATATGGGGGCGGTCGGCTGGCTGGTCGACGGTGCCGCGATCATGAACCAGGTCCCGCTGCAGCGCACATCCTACGGGCCATATGCCCGCGCGATGGTGCGCATCTGCAAAGAAGAGTCGTTCCACCAGCGCCAGGGCTTCGACATCATGATGAAGATGGCCAACGGGACCGCAGCGCAAAAACGCATGGCGCAGGATGCGCTCAACCGGTTTTGGTATCCCGCATTGATGATGTTTGGCCCATCCGATGCCGAAAGCGTGCACTCCGCGCAATCCATGGCGTGGAAGATCAAGATGAACAGCAATGATGAGCTACGCCAAAAATTCGTCGATGCCACCGTGCCGCAGGCGGAATACCTTGGCCTCACGGTGCCCGACCCCGATCTTTGCTGGAACGCGGAAAAGGGCGGCTATGACTTTAGCCAACCGGACTGGGCCGAGTTCTTTGAGGTGCTTAAAGGCAACGGCCCCTGTTCGGTCGAACGCATCGAGGCGCGACAAAAGGCATGGGATGACGGCGCATGGGTGCGCGAGGCCCGCCTCGCCCACGCTGCCAAGAAACGCGGCCGCAAACTCGCGGCGGAGTAATCGCATGTCTGCCGAATGGCCCCTGTGGGAAGTGTTCATCCGTGGTCAACACGGGTTAAGCCACCGGCACGTTGGGTCGCTCCATGCCGCCGACGCCGCGCACGCCTTGCAAAATGCCCGCGACGTGTACACCCGCCGCAAAGAGGGTGTCAGCATCTGGGTTGTGCCCGCCGCGCAGATCACTGCGTCAGATCCGGCCGACAAGGATGCGCTGTTCGACCCCGCGGAAGACAAGATCTATCGCCACCCCACCTTCTTCGACATCCCCGAAGACGTAGGCCCGATGTGAGCATCGCGGGCCTCATACGGATGGGCGACAACACGCTGGTTTTGGGCCAGCGCCTGTCGGAATGGTGCGGCCACGCCCCCGCCCTCGAAGAGGACATCGCAATTGCCAACATCGCGCTGGACCTGATCGGTCAGACGCAGCTTTGGCTGGGTCTCGCCGGTCAGCGAGAAGGGCAGGATCGCGACGCCGACAGGCTCGCGTTCCATAGAGACGCCTGGGACTTTCGAAACCTTCTATTGGTCGAACAACCAAACCGCGACTTTGCGGTCACCACGATGCGCCAGTTTCTGTTCGACGCATGGCATTTCGAAGCGCTGACAGCACTGACCACACACGTCGATACAGAGACCAGCGCCATCGCGCAAAAGTCGCTGAAGGAAGTCACCTACCACCGCGAGCGGTCTACCGAGACGGTGATCGCATTGGGTGACGGGACAGACGAAAGCAACGCAAGGATGCAAGGCGCGCTCGACAGGCTGTGGCCTTACGTCGGCGAGATGTTCACAACCGATGATGACGACCTGACCGACGCCCGCGCGTTGCGTGCATCGTTTGACGCGCATGTGCAACCGGCCCTGGCCGAGGCAACACTGCAAAAGCCCGACAGCGATTTCGCCCATCTCGGCGGAAAAACCGGCGTCCGCCACGGCGAACACCTCGGGCATATGCTTGCTACAATGCAAGTGCTGCCGCGCAGCTACCCGGACGCGACGTGGTAAAGCTGTTGCCTGATATCGCGGAGATTTGGGAGTGGCTGTCAGACGTCCCAGACCCGGAGATTCCGGTGCTCGCGCTCGTGGACCTTGGCATCATTCGCGATGTGTCCTGGAAAGGCGATACACTTCACGTCACGCTGACCCCGACCTATTCAGGCTGCCCCGCCACGGCAGTGATCGAAATGGAAGTGGAAAGGACATTGCGCGCTCGCGGCATCGAAAAGCTGCAGATCGACAGCCAGATCGCACCACCGTGGACCACCGACTGGCTTACCGACACAGGCCGCGCCAAGCTCGAAGCATACGGCATCGCCCCACCGCAACCTGCCGGCGGACCTGCGCATTGCCCGCTGTGCAAGTCGCCAAATGTCGAACGGATCAGCCAATTCGGCTCGACCCCCTGCAAGGCGCAATGGCGCTGCTCCGATTGCTTGGAACCCTTTGACTATTTCAAGTGCATATGACCCGATTCCTGCCGCTGACCGTCACCGACATTCACCGCACAATCCGCGATGCGGTTGTTTTGACGCTGGAACCAGAAAACCCCGAGGCTTTCCGCTTTGTTCAAGGGCAGTACCTAACTTTTCGACGCAATTTTCACGGAGTAGAGTTGCGGCGGAATTATTCAATCTGCGCGGGCCTTGAGGACGGTGTCCTGCAGGTTGGCATCAAGCGGGTCGAAGGCGGCGCATTCTCAACCTATGCCAACACAGAGCTTTGCGTCGGAGACACGCTTGAGGCGATGCCACCGCTGGGCAAATTTCATGCGCCGCTCACCGGAGGACCGCGCCACTATCTTGCCTTTGCTGGCGGCTCGGGCATCACGCCGATCCTGTCAATTCTGCGCACGGTGCTTGCCCGCGAGCCCGGCAGCCGCTTTACCCTGATCTACGCCAACCGCGCGGTGCACACGATCATGTTTCGCGAGGAACTCGAAAGCCTGAAGAACCAGCACATGGGACGCTTGACCCTGATCCATGTGCTGGAAACCGGGCAGGACATCGACCTTTTTTCAGGCCGCGTGGACCAGGAAAAATGCGCAGCGCTGTTCAAGTCGTGGGTTGATGTGTCGTCGGTCGATCAGGCGCTAATCTGCGGACCTGAACCAATGATGTGGACCATATCGGCAGCGCTCGAAGCCCATGGCGTGCCAGAGGACAAGATCCGGATGGAGTTGTTCGGCGCCAGTCAACAGGGACAACTGGCACAAACCAGTCCCAAGGCAGCGGTTACGCGCACATCCGAAATCTGCGTAACGATTGATGGCACCGCCCACGCAGTCCCATTGGCCCCTGGTCAGTCGCTTCTAGATGCGGCACTCGCCGCGCAACTCGATGCACCTTATGCCTGCAAGGCTGGAGTGTGCTCCACGTGCAAGGCACGCGTGACCAAAGGCGCCGCCGAAATGCGCAGCAACCATGCGCTGGAGGATTACGAGGTGACCGCCGGCTACGTACTGACGTGCCAAAGCCACCCGACCACCGACCACGTCTCCATCGACTACGATTTGCACTAGGAACCGACCATGCGCCCCGTTCACAGTTTTGCATTGGGCGCTTGGGTGGCCCCGGGCCCCGACCCCCGCGAAATCGAGAGCGCGATCACCGGCGAGGTCATCGCGCGCGCGGGTGGTTCGGCGTTGGATATGGCAGCGATGCGCGACTTTGCGGTGGCACGTGGCGGTGCTGCTCTGCGCACAATGGGATTTCACGATCGCGCGCGCATGATCAAGGCGGTGGCATTGCATCTGCGCGAACGGCGCGCGTTACTTTACGACCTCAGCTTTGACACCGGTGCCACGGCCAAGGATCACCTGATCGACGTGGATGGCGGGATTGGCACGATGTTGGTCTATGCCTCCAAGGGTCGGCGCGAGATGCCAGATGGGCTTGTCTATCTCGACGGAGATCCCGAAATGCTTGGGCAGTCGGGACAGTTTCAGGGGCAACACATCTGCACGCCAAAACAAGGCGTAGCCGTGCATATCAACGCCTATAATTTTCCGGTCTGGGGCATGTTGGAGAAACTGGCGCCTACGTGGCTTGCAGGAATGCCGGCCATCGTAAAACCGGCAACATCAACATCCTACGTCACCGAAGCCTGCGTGCGCTTGATCCATGAAAGCGGTCTGGTTCCAGAAGGTGCACTGCAGCTGGTGACCGGAGGGGTCAGCGATCTGTTTGACCACTTGCGCGGACAAGACGTGGTGACCTTTACCGGGTCAGCAGCAACAGGGCTGCAGTTGCGTAGCCACGCCAGCCTGTTGAGCAACACCGTCCCCTTTACAGCAGAACAGGACAGCCTGAACGCGTCCGTTCTGGGACCAGACGCCATACCCGGAACACCGGAATTCGATCTGTTTGTGAAAGAGGTCGTGCGCGAGATCACCGTGAAGGCGGGGCAAAAATGCACTGCGGTCCGGCGGATCATGGTGCCAGAGGTCAGCATGGATCCCATGCAGGATGCGCTGACCAAGGCGCTGACCGGAATTACTGTTGGCGATCCGCGTGATCCTGCAATGCGCATGGGTGCGCTGGTGTCCGCCGCTCAAAAGCAGGATGTTTTGCGCGCTGCGGATCGGATCGGACAAGAGGCCGAGCGGGTTTTTGGCGATCCTGACACTATGGCGGGCCTGCGCGGTGCTTTCCTACCACCAATGCTTTATCGCTGCGATGCACCCGATGATGCAGATGTGGTTCACCAAACAGAAGCGTTTGGACCGGTTTCAACCCTCATCCCGTACCGTGACACGGGCCACGCCGCTTACCTGATGAACCGTGGCGGTGGCGCGCTTGTTGCATCGGTCATTACGCATGACGCATCATTTGCGCGCGATATTACGATGGTCGCCGGAGCGTTCCACGGCAGGTTATACTTTAACAACCGCGACAGTATGGCGGACGCGACCGGACATGGAGCACCGCTTCCACACATGGTGCACGGCGGGCCGGGACGTGCCGGAGGCGGTGAAGAACTTGGCGGAATTCGCGCAGTTTTGCATTACATGCAGCGCACCGCTGTGCAGGGCAGTCCGGATATACTGAGCGCGATCACAGGCGCGCATGTCACAGGCGCCAGCACCGACAGTGGCAAAAGACATCCGTTCACCCGAGCTTTTGATGATCTCGCCATCGGCGACACATTGGTTACACCGGCACGTCAGGTGACGCTGAAAGACATCGAAACATTCGCCGTCTTCACCGGTGACACGTTTTATGCCCACATGGACGAAGAAGCCGCGGCGGCCAATCCGTTCTTTCCCGGCCGGGTCGCGCATGGATACCTGTTGCTCAGCTTTGCAGCGGGACTTTTTGTACAACCGGATCCCGGGCCCGTGCTGGCCAACACCGGTCTCGACAATCTGCGTTTCATGACGCCGGTATCGCCGGGCGACAGCATCTACGTTCATTTAACCGTCAAGGCCAAAAGGCGGCGGACAGAAACGTACGGCGAGGTGCGCTGGCAGGTGACGCTGTACAATCAAGACGACACGCAAGTGGCAGAGTATGATCTGCTGACGATGAATGCTTACTGATCCGTATCGCGCAAGCCTTGATGCCCTGACTTCGCTGGGACCACTGCGGGTGTGGTCTGTTCTCGTGACCGTGTTTGGCGACCTCGCGCCCGATCAACCGATTGTCGGTCCTGCTCTCACTGCGTTGATGTCCGAAATTGGGATCAAACCTGAAGCCACGCGCGTGGCGCTGCACCGTCTGCGCGGCGACGGTTGGATTATTTCGCAAAAGGTCGGACGGCATAGTCAGCATGCGCTGAGCCCCACCGCACGCGCCGACAGCGCAGAGGCATGGCATAAGATTTACGGCCAAACGCCAAATGCCAACGAGCTGGTGCTGATTCTTTTGCCGCCAAAGTCAAAATCACCCGACCCTGCGCAGTTTGCGCGGGTCGGCCCGCGGCTGTATGCAGCATCGCGTTCCGTGCCAATGCCCGCAGACGCCATGATGCTCAACAGCGGAAATGTCCCGTCATGGCTGGGCATCGAGGTCGAAACAGCAGCACTCCAAAAGAGTTACACAGACCTTCTGAGCGTGCTGCGTGATGTCGAAAGCCTGCCGCCGGAGTTGACCAAAGACCCACTGGCACGTGCCGCGCTGCGCGTATTGATCGTGCACAATTGGCGGCGTCTTGCTCTGAAGCACGCGCTCTTGCCGCGTGAAGCGCACAGCGCCGATTGGGCCGGACACGACGCGCGCGATCTGGTTATCTCTATGCTGGCAAGGTTGAAACGTGCCAGTCCTGATGACCTCAATCCACGCTAAACCGTGCTTTCCCCGCCAAGCCGAGCGGGTTATAGCAGCGCCATGACAAATCACCTGCACACGGGCGACCTGCCCGCAGATCTGGATCTTGGCCCGGTGGTGGCCATTGATTGCGAAACAATGGGCTTGAACCCGCACCGTGATCGTTTGTGCGTGGTTCAACTGAGCGGTGGTGATGGACATGCACACATGGTGCAGGTCGGAATAGGCCAGACCGAAGCACCTCATCTGTGCCGCCTGCTGGCCGATCCGAACGTTCTCAAGATCTTTCACTTTGGCCGGTTTGACATCGCCGCAATGCTGAACGCCTTTGGTGTGGTCACCGCCCCAGTCTATTGCACCAAGATCGCTAGTCGCCTGATCCGCACGTATACTGACCGCCACGGTCTCAAAAACTTGCTGCAGGAATTGCTGGGCATCGATATTTCGAAACAGCAGCAATCGAGCGATTGGGGCGCACCGGAACTAAGCGACGCGCAACTCGACTATGCCGCGTCAGATGTGCTGTACCTTCACCGCCTTCGCGAGGCGCTCGATGATCGGCTGGCACGCGAAGGGCGGACTGCAATGGCGCAGGCGTGTTTCGATTTTCTGCCCATGCGAGCTCAGCTCGATCTTGCGGGGTGGCCTGACACTGACATTTTTGCCCATTCATGACGGCAGACGTTCTCAACACTGCGCGCACCGTGATCGAGGCCGAAGCACAAGCGTTAAAGACGCTGTCCGGATCGCTTAATGACCAGTTTGATGCTGCTGTCAGCTTGCTTCTGGCGACCAAAGGGCGCGTAATCGTTACAGGAATCGGCAAATCAGGCCACATCGCGCGGAAGATTGCCGCAACATTGGCAAGCACCGGCACCCCAGCACAGTTCGTGCACCCAGCCGAAGCGAACCACGGCGACCTGGGCATGGTGACCCGCGACGATGTTGTACTGGCTATCTCAAATTCGGGTGAAGCGCCTGAACTGAGCCACCTCATTACGTTTGCCCGTAGGGTAAGCATCCCGCTGATCGGAATGACGAAGGCGCCGAAAAGCACTTTGGGCGCGCAATCGGACGTGGTTTTGCGACTGCCCGATCTGGGCGAAGCTTGCGGTACGGGTGTTGTCCCCACGAATTCCACGACCATGTCTCTGGCGATGGGCGACGCGCTTGCGGTGGTACTGATGCGCCATCGTTCATTCACCGCAGAACATTTCCGCGACTTTCATCCTGGCGGCAAATTGGGCGCGCAATTGGCCCGCGTCTCTGACCTCATGCATACAGGTCAAGAGATGCCGTTGGTTGACCAAGAAACGCCCATGCCAGACGCGCTGATTGAAATCAGTCAGAAAAGCCTGGGCGTCGTTGGTGTGCTCGGCAACAACGGCGCTCTGGTTGGAATCATCACCGACGGGGATTTGCGGCGGCACATGGCTGGGCTGCTGGACTTGAAAGCTTCGGATGTCATGACCACGTCACCGACTACGATTGCGCCGAATGCGCTGGCACAGGAAGCGGTGGCGCTGATGAACACACGCAAGATCACTTGCGTCTTTGCGGTCGACCAAGGCGGCAACGGCGCGCCGGCTGGCATTCTGCACATCCACGACTGCCTGCGCGTGGGCCTGGGCTAGGGCGCTTTTCGCGGCCAAAGGACTGAAACATGGACGGTTATTCGCGGTTGATCGCATGGCTGAAGGTGCTTTTGCCGCTGACGGCTTTGGCCCTTTTGTCCACCCTGTTTCTGTTTTCACGCGATACCGATCCCGTTGCCGCCATTCCTTTTGCCGAGGGCGAGGTGACCCGCCGCATAGAAGGTGAACAGATCACCGGGCCGTTCTTTTCGGGCGCCACCAAAGGCGGCGACCGGGTCATGGTTGAGGCCGGAACGCTGCGCACCGGGCAGAACATGACAAGTGATGTCACAGAGCTGTCAGCGCAGATCGACATGGTTTCCGGCACCCGCATGGTCCTGAAATCTGACCGTGGGCAATTCGACATGACACGGTCAACGTCAGAATTGGCCGGAAACGTGGTGATCACCACGTCTACCGGGATTGAGATGAACACCGATTCTCTGACCGCAGATCTTGACGAGATGACGCTTGCCACGCCCGAGATCACCGCAACCGGACCAATGGGTCGCCTATCTTCCGGTCAAATGCGTATGGAACAAAGAGGTGACGCCAATGATACCCATTTCATTTTCACAGATGGCGTCAAGTTGGTATACGATCCAAAAAGCAGCGAAGAGTGATTTGACGTGACCCATTTCCAAGCCCTCGCCCTCTTGGCCGCAATGTTCATCGGTACAGTCGCATTTGCACAGGGCACAAACGTCGCGTTTGGCGCGATCAAACAAGACACCGATGCCCCGGTCGAAGTGACGGCGGATGAATTGGCCGTAGATCAGGCCACGGGGCAAGCGACATTCACCGGCAACGTTGTCATAGGACAGGGTGAGATGCGCCTGTCTGCACCGCGCGTTCTGGTCGTCTACACCGAAGGGCAAACCGGCATCGAGCGGATGGAAGCGACAGGCGGTGTCACCCTCGTGTCTGGACCCGATGCAGCAGAAGCACAGCGCGCAGACTATAGCGTCACTGACGGTGTGATTGTGATGACCGGCAATGTGCTGTTGGCCCAAGGGCAAAGCGCCCTCAGCGCCGAGCGCATGACCGTAAACCTCGACGATGGCACGGCGCGCATGCAAGGCCGGGTCAAGACGATCCTGCAATCAGGCAACAATTGATGGGCAAGCCCGATCTCAAACTGGCGGATGCTGGCGGCGGCTTGCAAATTTCCAAGCTGCGCAAGTCCTATCGAAAAAAACTGGTTATCCGCGATTTCTCGATGGAGCTGAAACGCGGTGAGGTGGTTGCTCTGCTCGGGCCGAACGGGTCTGGCAAGACCACGACATTCTACGCCATCGCGGGGCTGGTCAGCCCCGAGGGTGGCAAGGTCGAAATTGATGGCATGGACGTTACCGCCCTGCCTATGTATCGCCGCGCCCAAATGGGCATTGGATATCTGCCGCAGGAAATGAGCATCTTCCGTGGTTTGTCAGTCGAGGCGAACATCCTGGCAATCCTCGACATCACCGAACCAGACCGTCACAAACGGCGCGAACGGCTCGAAGAATTATTAAGCGAGTTTTCCATCGAACACCTGCGCCGGGCACCCGCATTGGCGCTGTCCGGAGGGGAACGTCGGCGGGTCGAGATTGCAAGATCGCTGGCAGCGAACCCGAAATACCTACTGCTTGATGAGCCTTTCGCCGGGGTGGACCCAATTTCCGTGGGCGATATTCGCGCTCTGGTTTCAGATCTCAAGACACGCGGAATTGGCGTTCTGATCACCGATCACAACGTGCGCGAAACACTCGAAATCGTAGACCGGGCGTATATTCTGCATGATGGTCAGGTACTTATGGCTGGAACGCCCCAGGATGTCGTCGAAAACGAGAATGTCCGCCGCGTCTATCTAGGGGACAATTTCCGTATTTCATAGTCGGGCTTAGGTCGCTTTTCATTGACAGACAGGGCTGTTCTGGCGTGCAATAAAACATGGCCCGCGCGCAGCGACATTCCATCCAACATTGGCACCGGACAGATCCGACAGCTTTGGGAATGAGCACCGCAGCGGCCCTCCTGACCAGCTAAGACACCTAGCGCGCCTCCCGCGATAGTTGTGTCTTTGCCTGTTCCGGCTCAATGAAGGAGAAGGCATTGCAATATACAATCAGTGGCAAACAGATCGACATCGGCGAAGCGCTGCAAACTCATGTACGCGACGAATTGGGTAGCGTTGTTGAGAAATACGCGGGGCGCCCGACCAGCGCGCAGGTCATCTTTTCCAAGTCGGCGCATGAATATGTCTGTGAAGCGACGGTACATCTGTCCACCGGCCTGACCGCGCAGGCCAAGGCTCATGCCACTGAAATCTATGCCGCTTTCGACGCCTGTTCGGAAAAGATGGACAAGCAGTTGCGCCGCTACAAGCGCCGCCTGAAAGATCACCACAAGGAACGCGCACAACCAGTTGAACTGTCGGGCGCAGCCTCGTATATCCTCGCCGCAGACGCGAATTCCGAAGAATCGGAACCCGACACGCTTCAGCCGATCATCGTCGCCGAGATGGAGACCAAGATCCCATCACTCTCGGTCGGCGAAGCGGTTATGCAAATGGAATTGGCAGGTGCCCCGGTTTTGGTGTTCCGCAATGAGGGAAAAGATGGATTGAACGTGGTGTACCGCCGCGAGGACGGTAACATCGGCTGGATCGATCCCTGATGATCAAGGCGCAGAGCAGGCGCCAGTAAAGCGAGACAAATGGACTTCGAAACACTTCTGAAACCGGAAGCGGTCAAGGTGCTTTCCTCTGCAACCTCGAAGAAACGGCTGCTGCAAAGCATCGGTGATCTGATGGCGCAGGCCAATGATGTCGACCCGGGTCAGGTGGTCGAAGCGCTCACAGCGCGCGAAGCCTTGGGCCCCACCGGGGTTGGCCACGGCGTGGCGTTGCCGCACGCCCGGCTTGATGGAATTTCGCAGGTCATGGGGGTTTTTGTCCTGTTGGAAAAGCCTATCGATTTCGATGCAGTAGACCGTCAGCCCGTCGACCTCGCCTTTGGTCTTTTTGCGCCCGAAGATGCCGGTGTAGAGCACTTGAAGGCGCTGGCACTGGTGTCCCGGACACTGCGCGAACAAACCCTGTGTGCAAAATTGCGCGCCAATCGGGATAGCGCGACGCTGTATACGATCCTGTGCGAGGGTCAGTCTGCGCAGGCCGCTTAACCGGGCGACCAGTCTTCGAAGCCAAATGTAACGTAGTCGCGTCCAAAGGCGCTACGGCACAGTTTTTCGATCTCGGCATCGTATATGTCAGCCAGGTTATAAGGTGTATCTTCCTCCACGGCTGGCAGCGGCGGGACGTTTGCCACGCCCTGCTCGTCTGTCAATCGTGACAGATCGGTTTTGAGCTCATCCTCGCGGATCAGCCGATCTGGCAACGCGAACTCGGCAAATCCTTCGGTGATCTTGCTTTGCGTGGCCCAGTCCGGATCGACACGGATGGCTGTCTGGCCAGCTATATTGGCCTTGAGAAAGGCAAGAAACGCTGCAAAGGCCGCACGATGGGCGACCTTGTCATAGCTCTGGTCTGTCGGGTCTTGGGGCAGCGGCAGCTTGTAACGGCGCATCAGTGTCGCACGGATACCACCGTAGCCACCTTTGCCTGTGTTCAGAACGCGGGTGCAAAACACGGTGTGTGCCCGCGCAAGCGGATGGCGCAATACTGAGAACCGCCGATGACCCGGATGCGCACGCATCCAATCGCGTAAACCACTTTGTGACAGTTTGGCATGCAGATTGGCACCCGCAAGCCGATCGACATGGCGCAACCATTCTACCACCCGGTCGTGCGGCCCGCCGCGCACCGGCAAATAAACCAACCGCGCCGTGTCAGATGCAAAATACGTCGGTACCGCTGCTCCGCGACGGGGTTCGAAATTCGGTGTGCGGGTCAGATTAAACCAATCCAAACCGCTCAGGGCTTCTTTCATCTGGCGGAAATTGCTCACTTTTTCAGACAAGGCGGCAGGGTTTTGCACCTTCAGCGTCTTGTCGAGCGCTTCCAGCCGCGCGGACACACCAAGCCATCCGGCCAGGCCATTCATCACCTCAACGTTCTGTAAATCCTCGTAGGCCAGGTAAAATGCGGTCTGCCCAGACACCTGCAGGCGGTTCAACAACGTCACTTGAAATTGCTGCAGCGCGGCCAAATGATCCCGAAACTCGTCAGCATCGAATTCGGCTTTGCCATCCTTCCGCGCCTTGGCATCGGTCAGCTTCCATTGCCCGGTGGCTGTCGCGATTTTCCACGACACGTAGCTGTCCACCGGATTCCGCGTCAGGATAATCTTGGCGCACTTGGGGTCATCCATGATTTTGTCGAACACGCGCCGATCGTGGTCATGGAAATAGCGAAACCCGCTCAGATCCGGTGCTTTCTTGAAGGCGCGCAACAGCACCTTCGGGTCCTCATCCCGAGCGTCTTGTGTGACACCAAGGATTTCAGTTTCCTTCGGATAGCCCAGGAAGTGAGGATTGAACGCCTCACCCAGACAGGCCAATCCGTCGAAAGCATTCAGGTTGGTTTCCAGAAAATTCGAGCCGGTACGCATCTCGGCGAAAACCACAAAATAGTCGAACTGCGGCATCGTGAATTATCGCACCAGATAAGGTTTGCGGGGGGGCGTCGGAGCATGCTCGTGTCCCAATGCCACAGGGAAATCGCCCATCAGATAAGGGTGCATACCCTGATTTTTCAGGTTTTGCAGGAATTGCCCAAAGCCCTTGAGGTCGACCATCTTTGGTACCTCGGACAACCGGCGGGCCTGAAAATGCCCGATCTCGTCCAGAATGCTTTGCAACGGTTCCATCGGTGCCTCGACGAATTCAGCCATGGTCCAGATGCGAATGCGCGCCTTGGAATAGGGCGAGCGCAGCACGTTCAGATGCTCGCTTTCGATCTTTTGCAGGCGCGCGGCCTCTTTGCGGATGTCCATGAAATTGCGGTTTGACCGGAACAACGGCACCGCCCACGCGCCTGAAATCACCGATATCTGCGCATTGGGGTCCTTGGACATGCGCCATGACACGTCCTGATTGTCTGTGGGTCCGTATTGGAAACATTGTCGTTCGCCGCGTGTGTTCCAAATCAGATTGGTCAGGAACCCGCGCGGATTGTAATCGCGCGCGATCGCGCTGTCGCCCAGCGCACCGTTGATGTTGCTTTGCTCATCGGCGAAATGCACCCGGTCAGGGCCAAATATGTGGCCGTGCACCCGCGCACCAGTCGCCTTGGCCAGCCACGGTTCGAAATTCTCAAAAATCTCGGTAAAGCCCTGAAACACCGAATATGGCGCAGCAGTGACCCCGTTTTCCCAGTCTTCGTTGGGAAACCGGCTTTGCATGTACAGCCCCGGCCGCCCACGCGTTCGACGGTCCACCGCCTTGGCAAAGATACGGTCAATCTTTCCGGGGTTGGGTTCTGTGCGCTTCATCGCGCCGGCGGGATCAGTCAGGAACGCATCATACAGGCGGTTGGCATGCGGCCAGATTTTACGCGCGACGAAACAGTCGGACCGGCGCAAGAGTTGCAAGTGATCATCATAGAAAATGTGCGGCTTGCCCTGAAAATCGAACTTGGACAGGGTCAGCGACCGACTTTCGATGTTGGTTGAGAATTGGCGCGCAAGGGTTTGGTAATAGCTCTCGTCAGGAATCCAGACCCGTTTGAAATAGCGGTCATATTCGGGGCGGTCCGGACCCTGCAGAATGGCCGACAGCGTCTGGCGCGTCAGGCACCACCACTGGCTGCCCATGTGCGGCACCAGCCCATTGGGAATGCGGCGCTTGTATCCAACCTTGCGCTGCAGGGCGACGTAACGGTCAAAGAAGAACCGCTGCCGTTTCCAGGAAAAGGGAAAGCGGAGCGTAAAGCGTTCTTCGTCAAGCCCACCCACGGTCCACGGCACGTCAGACGTCGTCGCGCTTTCAATGAAATCAGTGCGCGGGCGCGCGGCGAGGTATTCCACCAATTCCTCAACCGGTCGAAGTGGCAGACACGAGCCAGAGGCGAGATAAACGTGGCGCACATCCGTGAAATCTTGCAACAGCATTTCCGATGCCGCCTGACTGGCGGCCACGATGCCCCACGACCCCCACTCACAGCGAAATCGCCTGCTGAACTGCACAGTTGGAACATCACCAAGCGCCTTGGTGAATGCCGCATACGCCTTGCGCGGCACGTTGGCATCGACGTGAATGACAACCGGGCACCCGGCCACAGCCCAATGGCGCGCTGCCTGTTCGGCGCGGTCAAGCGCGGTGTGCACCAGCATGACGATGCCCACGCTCATGCCCAGTTCCCCTTGGACATCAGGCCGAGGATCTCAAGCTGGCGCCAGTTGATGTATTTTTCCGACCACTTGCACCATAGGTCCGGGTCATCGCGCATCGTGGCGGCGTATGCCTTGTATTCCACCGACGCGGCATAGTGCTGTTTGCGCGTCAACTCCTCCGCGGCCTTGGCCGTGAAGGTATCCAGAAACTTGGCATGCAGCAGCACGCCCGACGCTTTCTCGCCGCCCCATTCGTCATAAACAAGGTTAAGACCGCGCGGCAGCAGCATGTGGGTCGACGAAACGTACGCATAGCGACGATCCCATTTCACCAACGGGATCTTGTTCAGTGCCGGTGCTTTTTCCGGCTTATCGGCGAAGAACACGCGCGCGCGTGGTCCACCCTGAATCCACAGATTTCCGAACCGCTTGTTCCGAGAGATTGTATAGTTCCCGCTATCAAACCAGCTGGCGATCTCAAGAGGATCCTGCCCGGCGCTGTAGGGCTGCGCATCCAGCCGACCCTTCGGGTACATATCGAGCAGCATCGCCGAAAACGACCGAATCGATGAAGCATCAAGCCAGTCCGTCAGCGCGCGCAAAGGCCGTGTGTCGCAAAACGGGTAGATCAGGAATTCATCGGCATCCACTGTCAGCGCCCAATGGCCATGAGCGTATTTCAACTGTAGCCAGTTCAACCAATCGACGCCAAAGCGCGATCGCTTGTAACTGGCCTTTGTGTGCCACAGCGATACATCGGGCTGCGCGGCCAGATAATCCGTCGAGCCATCATTGCTGTCATTGTCCACGATCAAGAAATGATTGATCCCCATGTCGCGGTAATATTCGAGGAAGTACGGCAAGCGCACTATCTCGTTTCGCAAGGTAACAAAACACAACAGATCGGTCGGTTGGATGCCTTTGGTCCGGTCAATAAGGGCACGTAATTCGCGGCGCTTGCGAAAGGCGCGTATACGCCACCGCTTGCGCTGGAGCCTCAGCCGATATGACTGCAACGCGCCCAAATCATCCCGTCCTCTACCCGCTGCGAAACTGCAGCTGCCGGAGCGCTATCAGGTTAACCTTAAAACAGTCTTGAAGTGATCCGCCCAAGTGGGTGGCGTGTACTGCTTTCGGGTCGCTTCTCCACGCGCCGTTTCGGCCAGTGCTCTGACCTTGTTTATCCACAGATAGCGATCAGAAACGCTTGCGTAAATGGGAATGTCACCCAACACTTCGCGGTATACCGGCAGATCATTGACGACGACTGGTGTGCCCAACGCCACAGCCTCTACCGCAGGTAGGCCGTAGCCTTCTGCAAAAGACGGGAAAAGCAAGCCCTTCGCCCCTTTGATCAGCGCTGCGATTTGATGGTCATTCAGCCCGGCGCGTTCGACTATGCGCGCTTCGGTCGGCTGGGCATCGAGGCGGGCAAACACCGCCTCGTTGTTCCAACCCCGATTACCCGCAATGATGAGATGTGGGGCGTTGGCCCCCATCTCATCCCAAAGATCAAACAGAAAGGCATGGTTTTTGCGCGGCTCAATGGTGCCAACGCAAATGAAATAGGGCTCCGATGGAACATCCATCGTCCGTTCCGGTGCGACAAGGTCTGTTCCCAGGTGGGCAACAATTGACGGCACCTCACGTTTCATATGCCGACGGGCGCGCGACAGTGTATCGGCGGAATTGTAGATGATCAGATCAGAGTGAGCGGCCACCCGGCCAAGCATTGCCGCAAACTTTGCCGATGTGCCGTCGCGTTGAAACTGAGGAAAATCTAGCGGAATCACGTCATGGAGCAACACCGCTATATGCGCATCGATCGTGCGCAAAGTGGCAAGTACTCTCAAGGTCAGGTTCGAATGACCAACGTTGATGTAGTGACACCCGGAAAGCCCAGCCCGCCGTAACATCCAACCAAGTAGCGGCGGCACCGCCCGTCCCCGCGCGACACGCCGCGCCACTTGCCAGATGTCAGCAGATCCCCCGGTGATCCCGCCCAGGATCGTGCTGACCCCATCTGCATCAAGCAAGATGTATCCCCACCGGGACCGGATCAACGCGTGTAAGGGGACTGGATCATCCACCAGAGCGCGGGCATAGGCCAACTCGACCCTGTCCACCCCGGTCATCACGCGCCCCGCCCGTCGCATCAGGCGGGTCAGATCCAGCAAGCGGGCCTGCGGCGGGCTATTTTTCGTAATGGCCAGTTTGATGCCATCTCCAGGCGTCGGTGATCATCGATTCGAGGGTCGACCGGGTTGGTTGCCAACCCAGCTCGGTTTCAGCTCTTGTAGAGCCAGACACAAGTTTTGTGCAATCACCCGGGCGACGATCCCCTTCGACGTAGGGAACCTTTTGGTTGGTCACCGCACGAGACTGGTCGATCACTTCGCGCACAGAAAACCCGCTGCCAGTGCCAAGGTTGAACACCCGGCTCCCCTTGCCGTCCGTTAACCACTTCAGGCCCAGCACATGCGCATCGACCAGATCACACACGTGCACATAATCACGGATGCACGTGCCATCGGGCGTATCGTAGTCGGTTCCGAAAACGGTCAACGCCGCCCTCTTGCCCGCAATCGCGTCCAGCATCAGCGGCACCAAATGCGTTTCGGGCTGGTGGTACTCACCAACCTCGCCGTCTGGATCCGCCCCTGCCACATTAAAGTAGCGAAAGATCACATGCCGCAGGCCATTCGATGCCTCAAAATCGCGCAGAATATCTTCGATCGCGCGTTTGGACGCACCGTAGGCGTTCAGGGGATACTGCGCGCTGTTTTCATCCAGCACGACATTGTCCTGATCGCCGTAAGTGGCACAGGTGGATGAAAAAACGAAATCAAGGCATCCCGCGGCAACTGCCGACTCGATCAGGTTCAGCGATCCAGTGACATTGTTGCGCCAATAGCGACCCGGTTCCTGCATCGCCTCGCCCACCTGGCTTAGCGCTGCAAAGTGCATGACCGCCTGCGGTTGGTAGGCCGCGAAAACGGAATCCAACCGCTCGCGATCCAACAGGTCACCGCGTTCAAACGGGCCAAACTTGACCGCGTCTTCCCACCCGGTTTCAAGGTTGTCATAGGTGATGGGGGTGAATCCTGCTTTCCGCAGGGCCTTGCACGCGTGCGAGCCTATATAGCCCGCGCCGCCCGTGACCAATACGTTGCTCACGTTGTCGTTCTCCGGTCTATTCGGCGGCCTGATCCATTTTGGCGATATCGCGAATGTAGGCCATCAGATCATCGCGCAACTCATCCCGGGCAAGACCAAAGGAAACAGTGGCTTGCAAGAAACCTGATTTGGACCCGCAATCAAACCGCTGCCCACGGAAGCGATAGCCATAGACACCGCGCTCACCACCAATTTCTGCTGCTATGGCGTCAGTCAACTGGATCTCTCCGCCCGCGCCAGATTTCATCTGGTTCAGCGACCGCAGCACCGACGGGGTCAGAATGTAACGCCCAATGACAGCAAGGTTTGATGGCGCATCCTCGGGTTGTGGCTTTTCGACCATACCTCCCACTTCGACCATCTGACCCATGTCATTTTTGACGTCCAGCACACCGTAAGCGGACGTTCTCTCTTGCGGTACTTCCATCGCGGCCACGATGTTTCCGCCAGTTTCCTCAAACGCCTCGACCATTTGCTGCAGGCACGGCTTTTCCGCTGCAATCACATCGTCTGGCAAAATCACCGCAAACGGTTCGTTCGCGATAAGCCGACGCGCACACCAAACCGCGTGCCCAAGGCCGAGCGCCTTGTGTTGACGCACATACGCGATGGCGCCGCTGTCCATGTTGGTGTCCTTGAGAATCTCCAGAAGTTCGGTTTTGCCCTTGCGACGCAGCTCCTGTTCCAAGGTCGGAGCAAGATCAAAGTAGTCCTCGAGAGCACCCTTCCCGCGCGAGGTGACAAAGATGAACTCTTTGATCCCGGCGGCGCGTGCCTCGTCGATGGCGTATTGGATCAAAGGACGATCAACGAGCGTCATGATCTCCTTGGGTACGGATTTGGTTGCGGGCAAGAACCGCGTACCCATCCCGGCCACAGGAAAGATCGCCTTTGTTAATTTATTGCGCATCGCGTCGCTCTCACCTTTGTGTCACTGTCCCACCGGCAAACGATGTCTGCGTGAAGGTTATTTCCACATAACCTACCCAATTCATTCGCGCCACACCATCAGTGACTGTTAGCAAATTGGTTAATGATGCTGATCATGAACATAAAGCAGGCGAAGTTTCGCTAGCCGCGCCAATTCGCGACTCACGCGCCCCGAAAATGAACAGGGCTGGATCAAAGGTGCTGACCGTTCAGACCGCCCCCAAATCCCGCCGCGTTGTTCCCAGAAACCCTCTGCAGCAAAGCTGTGTCTGTGATAGAGCGCTGTCGGCGACAGGATCAGCACCGTCGCAATGTCGCCGGCGTCCACAGCGGCACGTGCTTGGGCGCGAAGATCGGATGCCTGCCAGACGCGACCGGCAAAAAACCTGCTTGGTCCAGTGGCAACCGGCATCGGGCGAAACTCCTGAACCGGAGTTTTTGACAACGCCGCGCCGCCGCGCCTGCGTTCGAGGCCTTGGGTGTAACCCTGGTCCAATCGCCGCAACAAACCACGTACCGCCCCCGCTTCAAGCCGCCCGGCGGTCATGTGACGCAGCACGCGGTTGCGTTCACCTGCGCGAAGTTCCCGCCAGTGGTTTGGACGGTCGGGCTCGGGCAGGTATTTGCGTTGGAACACTGCCCAGCTTGCGCCGATGTCAAAAAGATCGCTCGGCACACGGTCGGACCGGCGTCGCGGGCTGGCTGCATAGCCGTGGTGCACCTGCGCTGTCGGCACCACCGCAGTGGCCAATGCGGCGCGGGCCAGCCGCAGGTTCAGATCGGTTTCATCCAGAAAGAACGCAAACGCCGGATCGAATCCTTCCAGCGTGACAAGCACGTCGCGCCGAACGGCCATGTTTGTGCCCTCGGTCTTGATCGCCCGCTGTGCTTTAGGGATGAAAACCGTGGCACCTTCAGACGTCACCTCGATTTCTTCGGTGTAGCCCCGCGCGTCAACGCTGCGCGCCTTGTTCTGAAAGGAAATCCCGTTGCGCCCGCGAACAAAGCCACCAGCGGCAGCAATGTCATCGCGCGCAAACGGCGCTGCAAGATGCGTCAGCCACGACGGCTCCGGCACAGCGTCATCGTCGATAAACGCAATCACGTCTCCTGCAGCGTGGCTGATGCCCAAATTTCGGGCACTGCTGATGTTGGCCTGATCAAATGGCACTATCTTTAGGTCACGCGCGAATGGCAGGGCCTCGGCAGCCGCAGCACCGTCTTTATCCGCCACAACGACAACTTCGAACGCGGGGTACCGCATTTGCGACACTCCCGTAAGGCAGCGCTTCAGCGCGTCCGGCCGGTCGCGGCTGACCACCACAACACTGACCGGCAAGGCGTCGCTCATGGCGTGCCCATCTGCGCCATCATCGCCTCAAGCTTGGGAACGTCCTCGGGGTTGTTCAATTCCCAAAACTGCCGCCCGCGTGCGTCGACCTCGACACACAGCACCTGCCGCCCGTTTTCGAGAAAACGCAGCTGTTCCAGCCCTTCGAGGGTCTCCAGTGGCCCGGTCGGCCACGTTGAATAGGCCGCCAACGCTCCGGGCCGATAGGCATAGACACCGACATGGTGAAATACCGGCGTCTCGTCCTCGGCCGCGTATGTGCAATTGGTGAAAGGGATCACTTCTTTGGAAAAATACAGCGCTCTGCCGCCGGTTCCGAACACCGCAGTGGTTCCGCCAACGCGACCGGCGCGCCTGTCTTCGAGCAGTCCGTTCAACGTGGCGCCATCGCAGCGCAGAACGGGCGTTGCAATTTCGGCGTTCGGCGCGGCGTCCAGACCTGAGATCAAACCTTCTACAAACCATGCCGGGGTCAGCGGCGCATCACCTTGCAGATTGACCACCATGTCGAAATCGCCGCCCACAGCGGCATGCGCTTCAGCACAGCGTTCCGTGCCATTGGCGCAATGCTCCGAAGTCATGACCACCTCGGCGCCAAAGTCTTTGCTAGCTTGCGCAATCCGGTCATCATCAGTTGCCACCACGACCCGGTCTACGCCATTCACAGCACATGCCGCCCGCCAACTGCGTTCGATCAGCGTGCGCGCCGCGCCATTCGCACCAGTGAGCGACACAAGCGGCTTGCCGGGATAGCGGGTCGAGGCATAGCGCGCTGGAATGACGATCAGTACAGACATCAGCCTGCTTTCAGTTCGACGGCAGGGGCGTGCGCGATAAAGAACGGGTTGGCATACCCTTCCTTGCCATATCGCAAAGGTGTCAGGTCGTCGAAACGCACCACCTGCCCACCCGCACCGGCAAGCACCGCGTGGCCCGCAGCCGTGTCCCATTCCATCGTACGGCCCAACCGAGGATACAGGTCAGCCTCGCCCGACGCCACAAGGCAGAATTTCAGCGACGACCCTGCACTTTTCATATCCTTGACGCTGTATTTTCCGATGTAATCATCTGTCGCCGTATCCCGGTGCGACTTTGATGCCACCACCATGAGCGCAGAATTGTCGCTGTGAGCCGCGTGAATGGGTTGCGTCGCGCCAGGTGTCCTTGGGTCCAGCATCCCGGTTTCCTCAACCGCCGTGCCATCGGCGATGGTATAGAACATGCGCCCCCTTGCAGGGGCATAGACCACGCCGCGCGTGGGCACCCCATCTTCGACCAGCGCGATGTTCACGGTGAAATCGCCGCGGCGGTGGATGAACTCCTTGGTCCCGTCCAGAGGATCGACAATCAAGAAGGTCGCTCCGGTGGTCGCGTGGGTCGCCGCCTGCTCTTCTGTGACCAACATCACATCGGGAAATGCAGCGCGCAGCCCAGCCGAGATATGCTCATCCGCGGCCATATCCGCTGCGGTTACCGGGCTATCATCAGACTTTGATTTCACTTCAAAATCATCCGCGTCATAGATCTCCATGATCAAAGCGCCCGCCTCGATGGCCAATCTGCGGATTTCAGGGATCAATTCCTCATACACCATGACTGCGCTGCCTTTGCGGATTTGTTGAATTTTTACTGCCCGCACCTTATGCTGCGAACACTTGGGATCATCAAGAAATCCCTGACCCCGTCGCAGTCGAGGCAGAGACGCACATGTTCATCTCATCCCGCAAGCCGCAAACCGGTATCGGTTCCGCCTTTGCAATGTCCGAGGTGATCTACCACTCCATCGTTCGCTCAGTACGCAAAACGCACAACAACGCTTTCATGGCGATTGGCATGAATATGTTGCAAGCTGTGATTTTCGTAATGGCATTCTACGTGATGTTCTCGGTGCTCGGGCTGCGCGGCGCCGCGCTGCGCGGCGATTTCCTGCTGTACATCATGTCAGGGATTTTCCTGTTTCTGACACATACCAAGTCACTCAGCTCGGTTTTGGGCGCCGAGGGACCGGCCAGCCCGATGATGCAACACGCACCTATGAACACGATCGTATCGATTGTGTCTGCAGCGCTCGGTGCGCTGTACGTCCAGGTCCTGTCGTTGTTTTTGATCCTGTTCATTTATCACGTTGCGTTCACGCCCGTGGTGATAGATCGCGCTTTCCCAGCCTTTGGCATGCTTGTGCTTGCGTGGTTTACCGGCTGCGCGATCGGTCTGGTTCTGATGGCCCTGAAACCTTGGTTTCCAACCTTTGTATCCCTGTTTTCCACGATTTATCAGCGCGCAAATATGATCGCCTCGGGCAAGATGTTCGTGGCCAACACCTTGCCTGGTTACATGCTGGCCATGTTCGATTGGAACCCGTTGTTTCACTGCATCGATCAGGCACGCGGCTATGTTTTCATCAACTACAATCCGCACCATTCCACGTGGGAATACGCGTTCTGGGTAGCGATCGTCCTGATTATGGTTGGCCTGATGGGTGAATTCTATACCCGCCGCCATGCATCGCTCAGCTGGGGTGCACGGCGCTGATCATCCCACCACGCGGCATGTGAGGTTGATTCGACCGCCTTTGGGCAACAGCGTCGACGATCCAAACCGGATCCGGTCAACCCCGTGATATGTCAGCCGGGCCTCGCCCCCCATGACGACGACATCGCCGCTCTCCAACCAATGGCTTTCGGTCTTTCCGCCACGCGTGGCGTTGCCCATCCGGAACAGACCCGCATCGCCAAGGCTGACCGACATGACCGGCCACGAAAAATCGACCTCGTCCTTGTCCTGATGCATACCCATGCGTGCACCTTCGCCATAGTAATTGATCAAAAGGCAGTCCGGATCGCGTTTCAAACCGGTCACTTTACGCCACATCCGAAGCACTGAACCGGGGATCGCGGGCCAGGGTTCACCCGATGGGTGCGTCTCGGAATAGCGATAGCCCGCGGCATCCGAATACCATCCCACGCGCCCGGCAGAGGTCATGCGCACGCTCATCGATTGACCATACGGGGTCTGCGGCGAAAACATCGGTGCTGCAGCAGCCACCGAACGCACATCCGTGACCAATTCGGCCTGCTCTGCGGGCGCAAGATAGCCCTTCAGGATGTCGAATCCTCGCACTTGCAGCTTCATCCACGAAATCCTGGCAATTTTAACCAAATTTTTGCCTACCCGATGCAATCCACAATGCTTGCAGGGGGCAGGCACCCCACCTATATACGCCGAAGCGCACGGAAACGTGCAACCAATCGTGGCGCCGATGCCTCTCCGGGTCGCCGCCTCGGGACATCGCCTTGAAGACAAAAAGGGATCGAAAACATGGCAAAAGTCATTGGTATTGACCTTGGAACGACCAACAGCTGCGTCGCCATCATGGACGGCAGCCAGCCGCGGGTCATTGAAAACTCCGAAGGTGCGCGGACAACCCCGTCCATTGTCGCGTTTACCGAATCCGAACGCCTCGTTGGCCAACCGGCCAAGCGTCAGGCGGTCACCAACCCCGATAACACCATCTTTGGCGTCAAGCGTCTGATCGGCCGCCGGTTCGACGATGCGGATCTGGCCAAGGACAAGAAAAACCTGCCCTTCGCCGTGATCGACGGCGGCAATGGCGACGCATGGGTCGAGGCGCGCAGCGAAAAGTATTCGCCCAGCCAGATCAGCGCGTTCATCCTCGGCAAGATGAAAGAGACCGCCGAAAGCTATCTCGGCGAAGACGTGACCCAAGCGGTCATCACCGTTCCCGCCTACTTTAACGACGCACAGCGTCAGGCCACCAAGGATGCAGGCAAGATTGCCGGCCTCGAAGTGCTGCGGATCATCAACGAACCGACGGCTGCGGCGCTGGCCTATGGCCTCGACAAAGAAGACAGCCAGACCATCGCGGTCTACGACCTCGGCGGCGGTACGTTCGATGTGACCATCCTGGAAATCGACGACGGCCTGTTCGAAGTGAAATCCACC
>JBCBAV010000035.1:0-30121 GCA_038532285.1 Pseudomonadota bacterium
GCAAGCCGCTGATACCACGCCTGGTTCTGGCTATACGTGGTGGCCTTCCACGCCTGATAACGCTGCAGAAAATAGTCGGGCAACGGTTTGACGCGGTGCATGGCGGCCTCTCAGTCGATCTCGGTCGCCCGATTACCCCGTATTCGTCGCAAATTCGAGGGAAAAGAGGCGCGGGGCATAACCATTTGGGAACTCTCTTCGTGCCAAACGTGCATCCGCCGTGGGGGCGCGCCATTGGACTGGCAAGACAAGGTGAGTGAGAGATGACCGTAACTTATATCAGGCCACAAGAGCCGGTGCACGTGGACCATGACCAGCTGGGCACGCTCTACAGCGACATGGGGCCCAACGGGGCCGAGGACGTGGTCTGCCGCGCGATGGAGGAACTGGCGCTGCGCATGGCGCATTGCGACCGGCTTTACCGCGCGGGCGAAATGGATGAACTGCGCAAGGCGGCGCGCTCGCTCATTGCCATCGCCGACCAGATCGGCATGCACCTGCTGGCCCGCGTGGCCGGTGACGTGACCACCTGCATCGATCAAAGCGACCCGGTGGCACTGGGGGCCACCCTGGCACGGCTGATGCGCACCGGAGAACGCTCGCTCACCGCGATCTGGGATCTGCAGGACATCACCATCTGATCCCGCTTGCAGCGGACGGCAAAGGGGCTAGGGTCTGAAGCAACCCCATAACCCGGTGCCTCAATGCCCCTTGCCTTTGCCCCCGATACCGACCACGCCATTCCGCTGCACCTGGTGCCCGAAGACGAGATCGAGACCTTTGTAACCAATCTGAACGCGGACCATGCGGCGTGGGCGCGGTCCATGGGTTTCACCGGTGCGCTGGGACAGGTTCTGGCACTGCCCGGCAACAACGGCGCGGTGACCGCTGCCGCTGTCGGCTTCGGCACCGAAGCTGCGCGGGCGCGCGGTCGCTTTCACCTCGCCGCCGGGGCCGCGAAACTGCCCGCGGGCGATTACCGCATCGACAGCTGGCCGCTGGGCACCGAACCGGAGATCGAGGCGCTGGGCTGGCTGCTCGCCACCTACCGCTTTGACCGGTACAAGGACGCAAGCCCGATGCAGGCGCGTCTGATCGCGCCCGCCGACATCGACTCCACCCGCGTCGAAACGCTCGCCAACGCCGAGGCACTGACGCGCACCCTGATTAACACCCCCGCCGCCGATATGGGCCCGCCGGAACTGGAACAGGCCGCCCGTGACCTTGCCGCCGAACACGGCGCGCAGATCACCGTGACCACCGGCGACGCCCTGCTCGACCAGAACTTTCCGCTGATCCACACCGTGGGCCGTGCGGCGGAAAAGGCCCCGCGCCTCATCGACGTGACATGGGGCAGCTCGGGGCCGAAACTGACGCTGGTGGGCAAGGGCGTGTGCTTTGACACCGGCGGGCTGAACCTCAAACCCGGCGCCTCCATGGGCCTGATGAAAAAGGACATGGGCGGGGCGGCCAACGTGCTGGGGCTCGCGCACATGATCATGGCCAGCGGCCTGGGCGTCAGGCTGCGCGTGCTGATCCCGGCGGTGGAAAACAACGTGGCAGGCAACGCCTTTCGGCCGGGTGACATCCTGACCAGCCGCAAGGGCCTGACGGTCGAGATCAACAACACCGACGCCGAAGGCCGCCTGGTGCTGGCCGACGCGCTCGCCCTGGCCGAAGAAGACGCGCCCGACCTGATCATCTCGATGGCCACGCTCACCGGCGCGGCCCGCGTTGCCGTCGGCCCGGACCTCGCGCCCTATTACACCGATGACAAACCCATCGCCGCCGAACTGGAACAGGCTGCCGCGACACAGGCCGACCCGGTCTGGCGCCTGCCGTTCCACGCGCCCTACGAGGCGATGATCGAACCCGGCATCGCCGATCTCGACAACGCGCCCAAGGGCGGGTTCGCGGGCTCGATCACCGCCGCCCTGTTCCTGCGCCGATTTGTCGAGACCACGCGCTACGTGCATTTCGACATCTACGGCTGGAACCCCACCGCCGCGCCCGCCCGCCCCAAGGGTGGCGTCGGGCAGGGCACCCGCGCCCTCTTCGCGTCCCTGCCGTCGATCCTCGGCCTATGACCGACCGCCGCTTCCAAGCGGCCAACGCGCGCGTCGCCCACAGCACGCTCATCGGCACGGTGCAGGCGGCGCGCTTTACAGATGGCACCCCACAGATCGTCCGCGCGCCCTCGGCCGACCTCTGCGCCCAGCCGGGCAAGGGGCGCGACAAGCAACTGCTGATGGGCCAAGCCTTTACCGTGCTCGACGTGCAGGGCGACCACGCCTTCGGCTTTGACCCGGTGGACGGCTACGTGGGCTATGTCGACGCCCCCCTGCTCCGCGATCCGGCCCCGCCCACGCACAAGGTCATCACGCGTCTTGCGCACATGTACACCGCCCCCGACATCAAAGCGCCCGAGATCGGGCTATTCAGCTTTGGCAGCCGCATGGCCCTGACCCCGGAAAACGACGACTTCCTGCGCCATGGGGAGGTGTTCATCCCCCGCCAACAGGTCGCTCCGGTCACCGAAACGCCAGATGATCCCGCCACCATCGCCGAGCTGTTCCTCGGCACCCCCTACCTCTGGGGCGGCGACACCGGCACCGGCATCGACTGCTCCGGCCTCGTGCAAACCGCACTCACCGCCTGCGGCATCCCCTGCCCCCGCGACAGCGACCTGCAACAAACCGCCTTCCCCGCCACCGATCCGGCTTGCCTGCAACGCAGCGACCTCGTGTTCTGGAAAGGCCACGTCGGCATGATGCGCGACCCCGACACGATCATCCACGCCAACGCTTTCCACATGACCGTCGCCACGGAACCGCTCACCACCGCGATCCAACGCATCGCCACGCAATACGGCGAGGTCACCGCTTACACCCGCCCAACCGTTCAGAACGCCTGACGAGTCCCTTGCTTCTTCTGGCCAAAAATACCTTCGGGGGAGTTTGAGGGGGCAGACAGCCCCCTCATCCAAACAAAATAAAACGCGCGTCAGCGCACAATCGGATCACTCCACCGCCCGGATCAGCTTGCGCTCCAGCACCCGCAGCACCGTCTTCAGGTCATGCCCGCGCCGCAGCACCTGACCTTCCATGCCGTACACCGCGTACATCCCCTGCTTGCCCCGCAGGCTGGGCCGCTTCTCGATCCGGTACAGCGGATGTTCCGCCGTGCGCCGGAACACCGAAAACACCGCCACGTCCCTGAGGCACGAAATGCCGTAATCGCGCCACTCCCCGGCGGCGACCATACGGCCATAGAGCGATAAAATAACGGAAAGCTCGGTGCGATGGAACGCCACTTGCGGGCTCGGCATCTCGCGTACATTCGCGGGTGTCTGCATGTTCATGGGCACAGATTTGCGCGACCACGCGCCGATTTCAAGGCTCTTGCAGCACCCGCTGCACAAAGGCACTGTCCCGGGATGAACGACAGACCGATGACAGAGGCCGACCGCGCCACCAAAAGCGCCGCCGCCATGTGGGCCGCGGACCGCGCCAGCCAGACGCTGGGCATGATCATCGACGCTGTCGGCCCGGGCCGCGCCACCCTGTCGATGCCCCTGCGCGACGACATGCTCAACGGCCACGGCATCGCCCATGGCGGGTTTATCTTTACGCTGGCCGACAGCGCCTTTGCCTTTGCCTGCAACAGCTACAACACCCGCACCGTCGCCGTGACCAACCAGATCACCTACGTGACCCCGGCGCAGGCGGGTGACACGCTCACCGCAGACGCGGTCGAGGTGCACCGCGCAGGCCGCTCGGGCACCTATGACGTCACCGTCACCAACCAGACCGGCACCACCATCGCGCTGTTCCGCGGCCACAGCCGCACCATAAACGGCCAGCATTTCGAGGAAGACTAGATGCAAGACCTCACCCCAGATCGCAGCACCCTCGATGCAATCGAAATCGCCAGCCGGGACGAGATCACCGCACTCCAGCTTGACCGCCTGAAATGGTCCCTGCGCCACGCCTATGACAACGTCCCGCATTACCGCGCCAGCTTTGATGCCGCGGGCGTGCACCCGGACGATGTGACCGACCTGTCGGATCTGGCCAAGTTTCCCTTCACCACCAAACAGGACCTGCGCGCGAACTACCCGTTCGGCATGTTCGCCGTCCCGCGCGACCAGGTGGCGCGCATCCACGCCTCCTCGGGCACCACCGGCCAACCCACCGTGGTTGGCTACACCGCGCGCGACCTCGACACATGGGCCACCGTGGTGGCGCGAAGCTTGCGTGCCGCGGGCCTGCGTCCGGGTGACCTTCTACACAACGCCTACGGCTACGGCCTCTTTACCGGCGGGCTTGGCATCCACCTCGGTTCGGACAGGCTGGGCCTGACCACCGTGCCAGTGTCTGGCGGCATGACCTCGCGCCAGGTCACCCTGATCCGCGACTTCCAGCCCCGCGGCATCACCGTCACGCCATCTTACGCGCTCTCGGTTCTCGACGCCTTCCACGAGGCCGGGCTCGACCCCCGCGACACGTCCCTCGCCGTGGGCATCTTCGGCGCCGAGCCGTGGACCGACGCCATGCGCGCCGAGATCGAAAGCGCCTTCGACATGCACGCCGTCGACATCTATGGCCTGTCAGAGGTCATGGGCCCCGGCGTCTCCCAGGAATGCGTCGAAACCAAGGACGGCCTGCACATCTGGGAAGACCACTTCTTCCCCGAAATCATCGACCCCACCACCGGCACCCCCGTCGCCGATGGCGAAATGGGCGAACTGGTCTTCACGTCCCTCACCAAAGAGGCATTCCCCATCATCCGCTACCGCACCCGCGACCTCACCCGCCTGCTGCCCGGCACCGCCCGGTCCATGCGCCGCATGGAAAAGGTCACGGGCCGGTCCGACGACATGATCATCCTGCGCGGCGTCAACGTCTTCCCCAGCCAGATCGAGGAATGCCTGCTCGCCACCCCAGGCCTCGCCCCGCATTTCCAACTGCGCCTCACACGGTCGGGGCGCATGGACGCGATGGAGGTGCTCTGCGAAGGCACCTCCGACGGCGCAGCCCTCGCCACCCGCATCAAGGACACAATCGGGATCACCGTCACCGTCACCGTGGGCGCAACCGGCTCCGTGCCCCGGTCCCAAGGCAAGGCCGTGCGCATCGTGGACGAGCGTTAGGCGGCACAAACCATCTGGCCAGACACACGGCCAAGTGGCACTCTGACGCCATGACCCACGCCGACACCGCCACCCGGTACGACGCCGCCGCCCCGCGCTGGGGCGACAAGATGCGGACGCTGGGCTACTACGACGGCTACCTCGGCTTTCTGTCCGAACCCCGCACACCGCTGGGCGCGGGTCACGTGGTCGACATCGGCGCGGGCACAGCGGCCTTTTCCGAGGCTTACGTGGCCATCCATGGCCCGCCCGCGCGCCTCACGCTGCTCGACCCCAGCCGCGCCATGCTCGACCGGGGGGCGGCGGCGCTGGCGCGCCGCGGTGTCTCACCTGATCTGGTGCCCGCGCTGCTGGGGGAAGCGGCGCTTGCCCCCGCCGACATCCTGCTCGCCGCCCATGTGATCGAACACTGCCCTGACCCGGGCGTGGCCCTGCGCCAGATGCACGACATGCTGCGCCCGGGCGGACGGCTCTACCTCGTTGTGTCGAAACCGCACTGGTGCAACGCGATCATCTGGCTGCAATGGCGCCACCGCACCTTTGGTGCCGACGAGGCGCGCACCCTCGTCACCGACGCGGGGCTCGTGCTCGAAGACGTCTACGCCTTCCCCTCGGGCCCTCCCTCCCGCACCAGCCGCGGCATCGTCGCCCACCGCCCCTGATCACGAAGAGGGCCGACCGGCCCGATGAGGCGGGGCAGGCCACAGCCCGCCCCACCCACATCACTTGCGCCCGATCCGGCGGATCTCACCGTCAAAGGTCGGCACCGACATCACGAAATCATCGGTGGCATAACACAGCGCCTGCTCCTCCAGCATGCCGATGGCGATCTCTTCGCCCATCCGCAAACTGTCATAGTAGTCAGAGAAGTAGTGCACCCCCGCCATGTTCCGCCCGATGGAGATGTTGGCCGCCAGCTTGTTCAACTCGCCCTCCAGCGTCAGCGGGCACTTCGGCGTGCTGCAATCCAGGCTCGCACCCTCGTCCACCGCCTCGAAACAGCGCGGCGACACACCGTGATAGAACCCGATATCCCCGTCACCACAACCGTTCGTGCTGCGCTGCCCCAACACCGTGCCGGTGTCGAAGAACGCCTTGACGATGGTGGTACAGGCTCCCGCCACAGTGGCATGCCCCGCCCCATAGGTCGGGTGCATGGGCGACCCTTCGGCAAAGGCCATGGGCAACAGGTAATTCCCGTTGGGCAGGTTGGCATCTTCCGGGTTCGCTTTCTTGATGTGATCCAGCGTGCCCTGCATCTGGGCACACATCTTGCCCATCGCGCCGCACAGCTGCGGGTATTCCGCGTCCAGCTCCTGCGCCTTGGCAATCCGCCCGGCCAGCGCCTCGGGCCGCAGCCGCAGGTGGTTGTTGAACTTCTGGAACCGCACCGCCTTCAGCGCGCGGGTCGCCACCTCGGTCACCAGCGACAGGATGTGCGGCCCGCCATACAGCGCAAAGCCACCGGCATTCAGCCGCCGCCCGGCGTCATCACTCGACGGATCGGCCTTGTTCATCGGCTCATAGGCCCCGCGCATCCCCGACAAATGGGCAAATCCGGGATCAAACGGCGTGCCCATCCCCAGCAGGATCAGCGTCGCATTCAGATAGGCCTGATACAGCGCGTCGAAATGCACATAGGTCGCCAGATCGCGCGGCGTGTAGATGAACCGCTTGGGATGGAACCGCTGACCGGGGCCGCAGGGGTCTTCGTCGATGACCTGGCCCACGCCCGCGTGGTTCACGTCAAACCCGTCCTGCACGCGGATCCAGTCGTCCCACGTGGTCATGTAATCCAGACCGGGCCGCGCCTTCGGCACCCTCTGGTCCACGCACTGCGCGCCATACTGGATGAACCCCTCGTCCATCGCCTTGCCGTCCAGCGTGTTGTTCCCGATCCACAGGAACTGCGACAGGTACGGCCCCACATCGACACCCGGGCTCGACCCGCGAAACGCCGTCTGCGGCGTCAGCATACAGTCGCCCTTTTTGGTCGTCTCGGTCTTGCGCGGGCGGCCCTTGGTGCCGCAGGTCTCGGCAAAGCCGTTTGCGGCATAGGGCATGTCCTGCAAATGGCCGATCGCATGGGCCAGCCGGTCCTTGTCCTCGCCCAGATCGGCACCGTCCTTGGTGTGATCGGCAAAGGCCGACAGCGGCGTGTCCCGCAGCACCGCCAGCTGATAGACCTCCGCCATCTCGAACGCCAGTTCGTCGGTGCACAGCGCCGGGGCAGGTGCCATGGTCACCGCCTGCGCGTCCGGTCCCTGCAGATCATAGGTGGTGCCGGCGGTGGGTGCCTCCCACTGGCGGCGGCGGATATCCGGGTCCATCGGCGCGGGCACTTCGGTCGTGAACGGCTTGGCATAGCCATAGTCGATGGCCTGCCGCATCGCCTCGAAATGACTGCGCACCGCCACTACGCCCAGACCGTGATCATGGCGCAGCCCCTTGGTGAAGCTCATCAGGTAATTGGCCGCGGCATAGCGTTCTTCGTCACCGTTGGCCTTGTGGATGGGATGGACCCGGTGGCGGGCCAGTTCCGCGGCGCTCACACGCACACGGTAAGACGTTTCAGCACGATTGTCTGACATCAATAGTCTCCTCAAAATGACTTTGGACAAAAACACCGGCAGAGTGAAAATGAGGCCGATGCAAAAGCGTCCGATAACTTATGCGAGAAATGTTCGCGCTTTTGGTGTGCGTCGAATCACCTGTTTCGGTCAAGGTTGGGTTTTCCTGACCCCGTCACTCAGAGGCTTTCCGCGCAGCCGTCGCCGTATGGGACCGGGATGAGAGGTTAAGCGAAAGTTACTGCGCTCGGGCAAACGTTAACAAAACCCGTTTGTGAACATGGGGTTAACGCAGACCCGCGCGCCGTTTTGTACAAAACAGCCCCAATTTTCATCAAAAGTCCCGAAGAGGGCCGAAAAGGCCCCGATGAGGCCCCCGTGTTTTGTACAAAACACCCGCCATTTTCATCAAAAGTGGTTCATTCGCCCACCGCACGCCCCGTTAACCCCGCCGTACTCAGGCAAAGGACCCATGGCAAAACCACCCCGGCGACATCGCCCCGCCATGGGCATAAAACAACCACAGCCGCTGCCCGCATTCCGTGTCCGTCACCCAGTAATCCCGCGTGCCCGACCGCCAGTTCGGATCGTCCAGCCACCACTCCGGCGCAATCCGCTCAGGCCCCAGTGCCCGCAGCCGTTTCAACGTCTGCCCGCGCCAGCGGAACGTCTCGGGCATGCGCGGGTCGGCGGGGGCGTGGACCGGCTCGGGATGCCACATCATCAGGGGGCGCGGATTGGGCGGCAGGGGCCATGCGCCCTCATGCGGTTTGGTCCACGCAGCACCGGTGATTTTGTGTGACTTTTCAGGGATATGGCTGTCCGCCGGTTGAAAGCGGCGGATGTGATCCAGCCCGATCCGCGCGCCCAGTCGCCCGATCAGATCATCGAGCCCGCTGGTCTCGGCCAGCCGTTTGCGCACCGCTTCCCCGGCCTGCATGTGGCCCACCGTCTGCACGTCGTGCACCGGTTCCACCTGCACCGCCTGCAGCCGCATCATGTCGATGCCAAAGCCCGCGTCGATGTCCTCGATCTTCATCTCGATCAGGGGCCGGATGCGATGCGGATCAAAGCCGGGCCGCGCCAGACCCACGGTGACCACCTCGACCTCGCGGTCGCTGCGATAGGCCTCCAGCCGCAGGGTGCGTACGCCTTTTCCCTTTTCTTCCAATGCCTTGCACAACTGCGGCAGCAACCGGTCCACCGCCGCCATCACGTCTTCGGCCAGCCCAATGGGCTCGGGCAGCGTCATCCGCACCGCGAAATGGTCCGCCGGTTTTGCCGGCGACACCGGCTCGGGCGCGCTGCCCATCGCCTGATCCAGCCGCAGCACCAGACCCCGCCCGAACCGCCGCGCAAGTGCGGCCCGCGGCTGGCCCAGCAGATCACCCACCCGGCGCAGCCCCAACCGGCCCAGCTGCGCCACCATGTCCGGCTCCAGCCGCAGCGCTGCCATCGGCAGCGGGCTGAGGCTGCCATAGGTCTGTCCGGGTGGGGAAATGCGCGTGATATCAGTGTCTTGCAGCTTGACCGCCGGGGCGGTGCCGCCCTTGGTCCAGTGCCGCCGCTTGCCCGCCCGGGCGCGCGTGGCGCGGGCCTCCTGGTCGATGGCATCGCCGCTGCGATCCGACCCGGCCGCCTGCCCGGCAAAGCGCGCCAGCGCCCACGCCGCGCCCCGCGTGTCGGCCAGCCCCATCAGCACGCTCAGCCCCAGATCGGCACAGTCCTGTTCCACCACGCCCATCACCTGCGCCTCGCCGCCAAACAGATGCGCACAGCCCGTCAGATCCACCACCAGCGCGTCGTCATCCTCGGGCGCGACCCACGGGCTGAACTTGCCAGCCCAGCGTTGCAGCGCCGCCAGAAACCGCCCCTCTGCCACCGCGCTGCGGGTCTGCGTGACCAGCCCCGGGCACATCGCATGGGCGTCGCGCGCGGGCTGCCCCACGGTCAGGCCAAATCCCTGCGCCACCCCGTTAAGTGACGATAAAACCTGCATATTATTCTGGTCTTCGACCACGGCCACAGGGGCATCCGCCAAGTGCGGCTGCACCCGGATCAGGCGTTCGGCCCCCAGACGCGGGAACCAGATGGACAGAATGCGACGGTCGGACATGCGGACAAATGTTCACAATTTGTTCTCGCCCGTTCTAAACTGAGTCGCCCGCCAGAGTCACGTCACTTGTCACGCCCCGTAGCGTGCCAAAAACGTCTCCACCGCGCCGTCGACCACGCGTTCGATATCCGCCGGATCGACCTCGGAAATCACTCCGAACATCAGCCGCGGCCAGATGTCGGCCTTGCACATCTCGGCGAACTGGTCGCAGGCCAGCGTGACATCGTCGATGCGCAGCTCGCCTCGCTCAATCGCCGCCTCGAAATAGGCGCCCATCTCCGCCCGCATCCGCTGCGGCCCGGATTGGTAGAACGCGCGCCCGATCTCGGGAAACCGATCCGACTCCGCCACACAAATGCGAAAGATCTGCTGCCCGAATTTCGATGTCAGAAAGCGCAGGAAATGCCGCCCCGCCGCCCCCAGAACCTCGCGCGGGGGGTGATTTTGATCAATGAAATCAAGCGCGTCCTGGCTTTGCCGATCACATTCCTGCCGCGCCACTTCGACAAACAGCAGCTTCTTGTCGGAAAAATAACTGTACAGCGTCGCCTTGCTGACACCTGCCGCGCGGGCGATGTCGTCCACGCTTGCCCCTTCGAACCCGTCGCTCATAAAGACCGACCGCGCGCCTTCCAGCACCTGGTCGAATTTGCGACCCTTACGGACAAGGGGGCTGGCGTCGTTCATGCGTGCTCCTGACGGGTAAGCGCCCTGTAACATAAACCGTTCGGTTCAGAACCGATAGCAAAATGCGCATGTACCTGATCTGTGATGCGGGGTAGGGTGCCGCGCATGCTTCCTATCCTGCTCAAAACGCTTCCCTTTTTCGCGCTGATCGGGATCGGATACGGCGCCGGACGCAGCGGCTTTTTCAGCGAGGCCGCGACCGCCGCCCTGACCAGGTTCGTGTTCTACTTCGCGCTGTCGGCCATGCTCTTCCGCTTTGCCGCCTCGCTCGAGATTGCGGAGATCTGGAACGGCCCGCTCGCCGCGGCCTACCTCACGGGCACTGTGGCGATCTATGGCGTGGCCACGCTCGTGGGTCTCGCCCGCCGCCTGCCCGCCGATGAAACCGCGATCGAGGCGCAGTGCAGCGTGATTGGCAATGTCGGGTTCCTCGGCATTCCGATGCTGGCCATCCTGCTGGGTGAGGCTGCGGTTGGTCCGGTGATCATGGTCCTGTCCATTGATCTCATTATCTTTTCCAGCCTCATCGTGATCATCATCACCGGCAGCCGCGATGGCCGCATGTCGCTGTCGATCCTGCGCACCATCGGGCGCGGCCTGATCACGAACCCGATGATCGTCGCGATCTCCTCGGGTCTGATCTGGTCCGCGCTCGACCTGCCGATCCCACGCCCGGTCGATGATTTCCTGATGATGCTGGGTGCCGCCGCCACCCCCGGCGCGCTCTTTGCAATCGGCGCGTCGCTGGCCAGCAAGTCCGCCGAACGCATCAGCGTTGCCGCGTGGCTCAGCTTTGCCAAGCTCGCCCTGCACCCCGCCGCCGTGGCCCTTGCCGCGCTGCTGTTCTTCCCACTCGATCCCTTCACATTTGCCGTCATGGTCGCCTGCGCCGCGATGCCTGTTGCGGGCAATGTCTACATGCTCGCCCAGCACTACAACGTCGCCCCGACCCGTGCCTCGGCCTCCATCCTGCTCTCCACCGTGATCAGCCTGGCCACCCTCACAGCGGTGATCGCCTGGGTCAGCCCCTAGTCTTCTTCTGGCCACAAATACCTCCGCCGGAGGCTCCCGCCGCTTGCCCCGCGCGCCAACGCCCGATAGCGATAAGACAACAAGAGGAACCGCCATGATCACGAACTCGCAAAACGCCTGCTTCGGCGGCACCCAAGGGGTGTATTCACACAGCTCAACCGCCTGCGGGTGCGACATGACCTTTGGCCTCTTTGAACCCGCCGAGGCGCGCGATGGCCCGGTGCCCGTGCTCTGGTACCTCTCGGGCCTGACCTGCACCCATGAAAACGCCATGACCAAGGCGGGGGCACAGGCCTGGGCCGCCGAACAGGGCATCGCACTCATCTTCCCCGACACCTCCCCCCGAGGAGACGGCGTTGCCGACGACGAGGCCTACGATCTGGGCAAAGGGGCGGGGTTCTACGTCAACGCAACCGAGGACCCGTGGGCGCCGCATTTCCGCATGTGGGACTACGTGATGGAGGAACTGCCGGCGCTTGTGGCCCAGCACTTTGCCCTCGACATGGACCGGCAGGCGATCACCGGGCATTCCATGGGCGGGCACGGCGCGCTGACGCTGGCGATGAACACGCCGGGTCGGTTCCGGTCGGT
This sequence comes from Pseudomonadota bacterium, assembly GCA_038532285.1. GTDB lineage: Bacteria > Pseudomonadota > Alphaproteobacteria > Rhodobacterales > Rhodobacteraceae > Tateyamaria. The sequence continues at coordinate 12,149 of JBCBAV010000035.1, forward strand.
GTCGGCGTTCTCGCCGATCTCGAACCCCACGGGCAGCGATTGGGGCCGCAAACAGCTCAGCGCCTATCTCGGCGATGATGAGGCGACATGGGCCAAGCATGACGCGAGCCTCGTGATGGCCGAGCGCGGCTTTGACGGCCCGATGCTGGTCGACACCGGCACGCAGGACCAGTTTCTGGACCTCTTGCGCCCCGAAACGCTGGCCCAGGCGGCCGCCGCACGACGGCAGCAGATGACGTTCCGGATGCAGCCGGGATACGACCATTCGTACTTCTTCGTGTCGACCTTCATGGAAGACCACGTGGCCTTTCACGCCGAACACCTGTGGGCGTGACGCTTTACATCGATGCTGACGCCTGCCCGGTCAAGGCCGAGGCAGAGCGCGTTGCCACCCGCCACAATATCCCGATGAAGGTCGTATCAAACGGCGGTCTGCGCCCCTCGCAAAACCCGCTGGTGGAAACCGTGATCGTGCCGGAAGGCCCCGACATCGCCGACATGTGGATTGCCGACCGCGCGGGCCCGGGCGACGTGGTGATTACCGGGGACATCCCGCTCGCTGCCAAATGCGTGGAGGCGGGCGCACGCGTGCTCAAACACAACGGCGAGGCGCTGACACAGGCCAATATCGGCAACGTTCTGGCCACCCGCGACTTGATGGCCGATCTTCGCGCGGCAGATCCGTTTCGGCAGGGCGGCGGCAAAGGCTTTACCAAGGCCGACAGATCGCGTTTCCTCGACGCATTGGAGCGTGAGATCAGGGCGGCAAAGACATGAGCATCAAGGCGGTGGTTTTCGATATCGGCAATGTGCTGGTGCAGTGGTCGCCGAACGATTTCTATGACAGCCAGATCGGGCCCGACCGCCGCCGCACCTTCTTTGATGCCGTCCCGATCGAAGCGATGAATACCGAAGTTGATCGCGGCGCGCCATTTGCGCAATCCGTGGCCGATCTGGCAGGGGCGCATCCTGATTGGCACGACGAAATCATGCTGTGGCAATCGGGCTGGCCCAAGATGTTCTCGCCGCAGATCGATCTGTCCGTCCATCTGATGCAGGCACTGCAAGCCAAAGGCATGCCGGTGTTTTCGCTGACCAATTTCGGGGTCGAAACCTATGAGATCGGCGCCGAGATTTATCCCATCATGCGCCGGTTCGACCGCGACTTCATCTCTGGCCACATGCAGGTGATCAAACCCGATCCGCGCATTTTCGAGATGCTCGAAAAAGCGTCCGGGCTGTCCGGCGACGCCCTGATCTTTACCGATGACAGCGCCAAGAACATCGCGGCTGCGGCTGAGCGTGGGTGGCGCACACATCACTTCACGGACCCGCAAGGCTGGGCGGATCGGCTGGTGGCCGAAGGGCTCCTGACCCGCGAAGAGGCCCGACAGGGCTGATGAGCGCGCCGTTCATCTCCTTTGATGCAGGTGAGGCGCTTCTTGACTGGACCGATCTCGCGCAGGCGCTGGCCGAAGGGCACGCCGCCCCCAAGGCCGAGATTGGCGATACGTTCCTCTATCGCGGCAACGACACCCTGCTCAGCCGCGCGGCGTGGATCGACGGGCTGGGCGCGCTGGTGAAAACGGCGACCATCTTTCCCGGCAACACCGACTCGCCGCCGATCAACGGGGCGGTATCTCTTTTTGCCGATGGCACTGGGGTGCTTGAGGCAATGATCGACTTTCACCTCGTCACCAAGTGGAAAACCGCCGCTGACAGCTTGCTGGGTGCCATGCGCCTGAAACCGCAGGCTACGCGCATCCTGATCGTCGGCGCGGGCACGGTGGCTGCGAGTGTGCGCGAGGCGTTTGGCGCAGGCTATCCGGGCGCGCAATTCACGATCTGGAATCGCACCGCCGCGCGGGCCGAGGCGCTTGCCGCGCGCTATCCCGACACTGATGCTGCGGATGATCTGGCCGCGGCGGTGCAGGCCGCCGACGTCATCGTCGGCTGCACCATGACCACCGATCCGTGGCTGCGCGGCGACTGGCTGCGCCCGGGCCAGCACGTCAATCTGATCGGCGCGTATCGCCCCGACATGCGCGAGGCCGACGATAGCGCCCTGCGCCGCGCCCGCGTCTTTGTCGACAGTTTCGACACCACCATCGGGCACATAGGCGAGATTGAGATCCCGCTGGCCGCGGGCACGATCGCCCGCGATCATCTGGTGGCGGACTACTATGATCTGTCCGCCTTTGCCGCGACAGACACCGACATCACCCTGTTCAAGAACGGCGGCGGCGCGCATCTGGACCTGATGACCTGTCGGCATATCCTGACCCGGTGGCAGGGCGCATGACCTGGGTGCTGGTTCTGCTGCTCGGCCTTTTCGCCGTCCCGCTGACCATCGAGCACATGCGCACCCCGATGACCGAAAGGCGGCAGGCCGAGGCGCCGGGCAAGCTTGCCACCCTGTCGCAGGGTGTCACGCATTACGCATGGCTTGGCCCCGCCCGCGGGCCTGTTGCGGTGTGCGTGCACGGGCTGACCACGCCGTCCTTTGTCTGGCACGGGCTGGCCAAGGGGTTGGCGCTGATGGGGTATCGGGTGCTGATCTACGATCACTACGGGCGCGGCTATTCCAGCACGGTGGTTGGGCTGCAGGACGACGCGTTTTTCATGACGCAGCTCGAAGACCTCCTGGCGCACGAAGCAGTTGATGAACCGGTCCTGCTCATCGGGTATTCCATGGGCGGGGCAGTGGCGGCGTGTTTCACGGCTAAACACCCCCGGCGGGTGGCGCGGCTGGTGCTGCTGGCTTCCGCCGGGATGGCGCTGGTCGATGTGCCTGTCTTGCGCATCGCGCGGGATGTGCCGGTGATTGGCGACTGGCTGTTTCTGGCGGCCTATCCCATCGTGCTGCGCCGCGGGATCGCGGCAGAGGCGGACCTGCCCAAATCGGTCGAGGGCATGACCCACATGATGCAGGCGGAAACCACGCGGCGCGGGTATTTCCCTGCCGCGTTGTCGTCCCTGCGCGGTGTGTTGCGTGCACCGCTAGCGGCTGAGCACACGGCTATCGCAGCCACGGGTGTTCCGGTGCTGGCGGTCTGGGGTGAGGCCGATGACCTGATCCCGCCCGCCGCGCAGGATCAGCTGGCCGCGTGGAACCCCGATGCCGCGCAGGCGGTGATCGCCGGGTCGGGTCATGGTGTGACCTATACGCATACCGACGATGTCATAGAGCAAGTCAAGGCGTGGATCGGCTAGGCGGCCTGTGCCAGCGGGCGTTCCCGGATCGGCAGATGCACCAGCGCGCTGAACGCGCCGATGGCGACCCCGATCCACCACACCTGCTCGTATGAGCCGTAGAGGTCATACATCCGCCCGCCCAGCCAGACGCCGACAAAGCTGCCCAACTGGTGGCTGAAGAACACGATGCCATAAAGCGTGCCCATGTAGCGCAGCCCGTAGATATGCGCGACCAACCCCGAGGTCAGCGGCACCGTGGCCAGCCACAGCGACCCCATCGCCACAGAAAACAGCACCACGGTCGCAGGGGTCATCGGAAACAGGATGAACATGCCCGCCACGACGGTACGCGCTGCGTAGATACCGGCGAGCAGGTATTTCTTGGGGTAATACTTGCCTGCCCACCCGGCGAGCAGCGTGCCGCCGATATTGGCCAAACCGATCAGCGACAGCGAGATCGCCCCAAGCGCTGACGTGGTCGTGATGCCAAACCCGTGCAGCATGCTGCCGGGTTCAATCGGGCCGCAGATTTCGGTGACAAAGGCCGGGAAATGCGCGGTCACGAACGACAGCTGATAGCCGCAGGAGAAGAAACCCAGAAAGATCAGCGTGTAGGACGGGTCGCGAAACGCCTTTTTCAGGATCTGGCCCAGGCTTTCTTCCAACTCGGCCTTGCTGGCCACCGTCGGGCTGCGCATGAACGGCAGGAGCAGCAAAAGGGCGACCACGGCAACCGCAAAGACCAGAAAGACGCCCTGCCACGGCATCACGCTCAAGAGCGCCTCGGCGGTGGGTGGGCCGATGACCTGACCGCCCGATCCCATGGCCGTGACGATGGCGAGGCTCATGGACCGGTTTTCGTCGGATGCCGCGCGGCCCACGACGGCGAGGATCACGCCAAATCCGGTGCCCGCGATGCCAAAACCGACCAGCCAGGAATAGGCCTGATGTTCCAGCGGCGTCGTGGACCATGCCGACAGCACCAGCCCCAGCGCATAGACAAAGGCGCCGATGATGATGGCCCGCCGGTCTCCGATCTTTTCGGCCAGGGCACCAAAGATTGGTTGTCCAATACCCCAGGCGAGGTTCTGGATCGCGATGGCCATGGAAAATTCGGTCCGCAGCCAGCCGAATTCCTCGGCAATCGGGATCTGGAACACGCCATAGGACGCGCGGATGGCAAAGCTGACCAGAACGATGATCGACCCAACCAATAAAACGGGTGTCATCAGCGGTGCGGCGCGGGTCGTCATGGCAAGGGTCCCAATTGAGTGCCCGCCGACCCTAAGGATGCGCGCGGCGCCGTCAAACGCGAATAAATGAACGTGCACGTCACATTACCTGATGGGCAAAGCTGGACGCGCTGGGTAAAACCGCTTGCGATGACGGACTTGATCGCAGCATATGCGGACCGCGCGGCGCGCGGTGACATCCGCGCGGACAGCGCGCAGCAGGCGCTGTTGCCGCAGTTTGAACGGATCCGCGCGGCCCTCGCTGCGCCTGTCAAAAAGGGTTTGTTTCGCAAAGCACCCGAGCCGCCCAAGGGGCTGTACCTGTGGGGCGGGGTCGGACGTGGGAAATCCATGCTGATGGATTTCTTTGTCGATCATGTCAGCGTGCCAGCGCGTCGGGTGCATTTCCATGCGTTCATGCAGGAAATTCATGCGGCCATGCACGCAGCCCGACAGCGCGGGGTCGAAGACGCGATTGCGCCCGTGGCGGCAGATGTCGCGGCGCGGGTTCGGCTGTTGGCCTTTGACGAAATGCAGATCACCGACATAACCGACGCGATGATTGTCGGGCGTCTGTTCGAGGCGCTGTTTGCAGCCGGTGTGGTGGTGGTGACCACGTCGAACCGTGTCCCAGATGATCTCTATAAAGACGGGTTGAACCGGCAACTGTTCCTGCCGTTCATTGCGTTGCTGAAAGAGCGGATGGAGGTGGTGGAACTGGCCTCACCCACCGACTATCGGCAGGACCGGCTTTCCGGTGCACCGACCTATTTCACCCCGTTGGGGCCTGATGCGACCGGGCAGATGGATGCAATTTGGGCTGATTTTTCCGGGGGCCATGCCGGGCCGCTGGATCTGCCGCTCAAGGGGCGTGTCGTAACTATCCCGCAATTTCGCAGTGGTGTCGGACGGTCGAGCTTTTTCGATCTATGTGCCAAGCCATTGGGTCCGGGCGACTATTTGGCCATTGCCGAGGCGTGCCGCGTTTTGATGATCGACGAAATCCCGTGCCTCAGCCGTAGCAATTTCAACGAGGCCAAACGCTTTGTAACTCTCATTGACACGCTTTACGAGGCGCAGGTTCAGCTGATTTGCTCAGCGGCTGCGGTGCCTGAAATGCTGTATCTCGAAGGGGAGGGCACGTTCGAGTTCGAACGCACAGCCTCGCGCCTGCGCGAGATGCAAAGCGAGGGATGGGGTCATTAGCCGCGGGCAGCCAGCAGCATGGCGCGCAGCAGTGCCTGCGTGTCCAGCCGACCTGTGGGCAAGGTCAGGGCCTCTGGCGGTGTGAACGCACCCCGCGCGGCTGCCGTGTTCAACAAGGCGTCGATGTAGGCATCGGATTTCTGGTTCGACAACGCGCCGACCAGCATGCCGTGCAAGCGGTCCCCATCCCGCACTGGATAGCCGAAGTCGCCGAGCACCGAACGTGCCAGTTGCCGAAGATCAATTGGCGCGCCGCCGGCAGACGCCTGTCGCAACAGGTGGCTCGCGTGCGAGGATGCCACCGCTTCGCGCAGCTCCAGCAACGACGCGTCGGCGCGTGTGACTTGCGATTCTACGACAATGGATTGTGGTGTCGGCGCCGGTGGGATGGACACCGCCGCCGGTTCGGGTACCGCGGCTTTCACGGTCAGTACTTCTGCCGGTGCTTCGGTTTCCGGGATGGGCGCGGGCGGCGCAGGTGCCACGCGCACCGGTTCGGCAATGATCTGCGGCGGTTCAGAAACGTGTCGCGGTTGCAATGACACGATGAGAACTGTGACCAGCAAGAAGGTCATAACCAACATCATCATAGCGACCTTTGTCGACGATGCCGGTGTTGTGCCTGACCCTGACGTAAAACCACGCCCTACGGGCGCTCGATCCTCGCGCCATACCATACCGCTTCCCCCAAAAGCATCGGGCACTGCGTGGTGCCCGCTGGTGTAATACCGCAAAATATAGCGTGGCCGGCGTCAATCGGTCAATATAAAGTGTGCCAAACACTCTCAGGAGTGGTTTTTCAGCACTTGTCCCGCTAAATACAGCGATCCGCAGATCAAAATTCGGGCATGGGGGATACGGGTGAGGATGGCGCGCTGGGCGTCCTCTACGGTGTCCACCGCGTGCGCCTGCAGGCCGGCATCTCGTGCTGCGGCTGCCGTGTCCGCGGCGCTGAGCGTGTTGGCTTCGCCCGGAATGGGTACGGCGTAAAGCGCATCTGACTGTGCCGCGAGCGGGCGCAGGTAGCCCCGTACATCCTTGGTGTTGAGCATTCCGCAAATGAGGAAGGTGGGGCGCGCGGTGTTTTGTGACAGAACCCGCGCCAATGCCTGTCCCGCGGCGGGGTTATGGCCGCCATCAAGCCAGATCTCGGCCTCGGAAGCGGTGTCGACCAGCGGCCCAGAAGTGAGGCGTTGCATGCGGGCGGGCCACCGGGCGTCCGTGACAGCGGCAGTGCAGGCGGTGTTATCACACCCCAGCGCGCGCAGGGCAGCAATCGCGATACCGGCGTTCTGGATCTGATGATCGCCCGGCAGGGACGGGCGCGGCAGGTCCAACAGGCCGTGGTCGTCCTGAAAGACCATGCCATCCCGTTCAGCAAAGGCGTGCCAGTGCTGCGCATAGGCAAGGACCGGCGCGCCCAGCCGGTCGGCGCGGGCCTCGATCACCTCAAGCCCCGCTTCATCCTGCGGGCCCACAATGGAAGGGACCCGCCGCTTGATGATCCCGGCCTTTTCGCCGGCGATCGCGGGTAGGGTGTCGCCCAGAAACACTTCGTGATCCATCGACACAGGGGTGATCACGGTGAGCGCGGGGTGGTCGATCACGTTGGTCGCGTCAAGCCGCCCGCCCAGTCCCACCTCAAGCAGGGTGAAATCCGCAGGCGTGCGGGCAAAGGCGAGGATTGCGGCGCAGGTCGTGATCTCGAAATAGGTGATGTCCGCCCCGCCGTTGGCCTCGTAGCATTCGTCGAGCAGGGCGGTCAGCGCGTCTTCTTCTATCAGAGTGCCGGCCAAACGGATGCGTTCGTGAAATCGTGTGAGGTGCGGCGAGGTGTAGGCATGCACGCGGTGGCCTGCGGCCTCGAGCCCCGCGCGGATCATGGCCTGGGTCGAGCCTTTGCCGTTGGTGCCCGCGATGTGGATCACGGGCGGCAAGTCGTCTTGCGGATTGCCCAAAACGTCCAGCAGGCGCCAGACCCGGTCCAGTGTCAGGTCGATGATCTTGGGGTGCAGCGCCATCATCCGGGCGAGGATGGCGTCGGACCCGGTCTCGACGCTCATGTGTCGGGTTGCGGCGCGGCGGCCTCTTCAGGCTGCGCTTCATCGGCCTGATCCGTCGGCGCGGGCAGATCGCCTTTGACCGCCTGGGGCATGCCCATCAGCATCCGCACGATCGAGATCAGTTCATCCCGCATTTCGGTTCGTTTGGTCACCCGGTCCAGCATGCCGTGATCCAGCAGGTATTCGGCGCGCTGGAACCCTTCGGGCAGCTTTTCGCGAATGGTTTGTTCGATCACCCTTGGACCGGCAAAACAGATCAGCGCATTGGGTTCAGCAATGTGCACGTCGCCCAACATCGCGTAGCTGGCGGTCACGCCACCGGTGGTGGGATGGGTCAGAACGACGATGTAGGGCAGGCCCGCTTCCTTGAGCATTTGCACGGCCACGGTGGTGCGCGGCATCTGCATGAGGCTCAGGATGCCTTCCTGCATACGCGCGCCGCCAGCGGCGGAAAACAGGATCAGCGGGCGCTTGAGCTTAACAGCCTCTTCCGCCGCGGCGATGATGGCGTTTCCGACGTACATGCCCATTGAGCCGCCCATGAAGGAAAAGTCCTGACCGGCGGCGATGATCGGCGTGCGGCCAATCTCGCCTGCGGCGACCAGCATCGCTTCGGCCTCACCGGTCGACTTTTGCGCGGTTTTCATGCGATCCGGGTACTTCTTCTGATCGCGAAAATGGAGCGGATCAGCGACCGGCTCGGGCACCGGCACGTCGGTAAAGATACCGCCATCGAACAGGTTGGCAAAGCGGTCGCGCGGGGTGATCGCCATGTGGTGATTGCAGTTCGTGCAGACGTTCAGATTTTCGGAAAGTTCGCGGTGGAACAGCATCGTGCCGCAGGCGTCGCATTTGGTCCACAGATTGTCCGGCGTTTCGCGCCGCGAAAAGATCGAGTTGATCCGGGGCCGGACGTAGTTGGTGATCCAGTTCATGTGTTCTTCCGCGTTGCGCCGCTGTGGCTCCAGTTAATCGGGCGGGGCAGCAAATGCAATCAGGCGCGGATGGCCAGTCGAGCACCGAGCCATGCTACGAGCATCCAGCCAAGGTCGACCGGCAACCACTGCGCCATCATCGCCTCGTCACCGAGGCCGAAGGGCAGGACATAAAGCGCGAGGCCCGACATTTCATCTGGAGGGCTGGTGATCAGGATGGCCTGTACGTTGTTGATGAAATGCAGCGCGATGGCCGGTCCGAGCGTGCCGGACCGGGCCGTGAGATCGGCGGTGATCAGGCCAAAAACACCGGCGAGCATGGCAATGGTCATGGCGTTGCTGCCTGCGGTGCTGGGGGTGTAGTGCAGCGCGCCAAAGATCGCCGACGGCAAGATCATCCACACAAACGGAGAGTTGCTGAGTGCAGCGAGTTGTTGTTGCAGGTAACCGCGAAACAGCAGTTCTTCGGCGCTGACCTGGATCAGCACCGCGATCAGGCCAACCGGCAAAAGCAGCAGCCACGTTGCAAGGCCCAAATTGCGCTGCATCGGTTCGTCAAAGCCGTAGGGTGGCAGAAGCAGAAGCGCCAGCACGATCAGGACCAGCACGAAAAGGACCGCTGTGAATTGGCCAATGGCTTTGGTGCGCGGACCGACCAGCGTGGTGGGCGCGCGATTATGCGCCACGATGCAGACGAGACCAGCCGAGACACCCAAAAGCCCGAGCTGGGCCAGCAACAACAGCACCTCACCCGGTGATTGACCTACCGGGGCTTCCGGATCGGCAAAGGATGGCCCGTTGCCACCCGCCAGCGACATCACCGTGTTGACCAGCATTTGACTGAGAGCGAGGAAAAACGCGGCAATCAGGACGATGCCGATCAACAGCCGCCACAGTTGCCCTTTGGGGATGGCGGGGGCCACGAACGCGGCGTGGGGGTCATAGTCAAAGCGCCAGATGCTCATGAGGGCTGGTCTTCTGTTTCCTTTTCGACCGGCTCGTGTACCGGTTCGGCATCGGTGCGCGAAATCTCGACATTGGCCTGACGCAGCAATTCGGCGGAGTTCGTCAGATAACCGGCAACAGTCTCAAGAAGGCTAAGCACAACGCCATTGTCGTTTTCCAGCACTGATCGGAATTCCGGTCCGCCGATGCGCAGGAACGTCGTGTCTTCGACAGCGGTAAGATGCAATTGCCGCGTATCCCCGAGAATGATGGCGAGATCGCCAATCAACCTGCCCGGCAGGACCTCGGTCACGTCACGTTCGACACCGTCAGCGCCGTCATAGGACAGGCGCGCCTTTCCCGAGGTACACAGATAGGCGGCGTCTGCCTTTTCACCCATGGAAAAGACCCGCTGACCGGCAGGGGCATCATACCAGCGGGCGGCAAAAGCCAGCAAACGCTGGTTGCGCGTTGAAATACCGGAAAACAGTTCCGTTTTTGCGATCTCGCGCAGCTTGCGGCCAAGGTCGTCGCTGTCTTCTTCGTCTTCGGCCCGACTGACACCGTCGATGCGGCCGTCTTCGATTTCGACAAACAGGTCGAACATGTCCGGATGCGGAATGGTTTCCTCGAGCACGATTATCGTGCTGTCGGGTAGCAGGTCGCGCAGGGCGACCTGCGTTTTTAGTCGCACTTCGTCTTCGAAACTTGCCAGTGCGCGATCCATGATCATGATATCCGGCCGCTTGATCCCGGCACGCACAAAGGCAAGCCGTTCCATGAAGGTGTCCGGCATCCCGCTGCCGCCGATGCCGATCTGCACGTCAAAAACTGTTTGCGCGACAGCGCGGCGCAGGCCGTTGTCGGAAATGATGCGCGCCACAAGCGACTCGATCTCGTCGGCCTTTGCGCCCGCGACCATCGACACCCGGCCATAAAGAGCGTTTTCCATGATGGTCAGGCGCGGCAGGTAGGCATCGGGCGCGATTGGAACAAACATGTTTTCGACCTGCTTGCGCAAGGCGGGGCCGTTTTTCTGCCGGATCTTGACGATTTCCTGTTTGAAGCTTTCGGGAAATGCCGGGCCGATCTGTTCGGCTGTAAAGGCGAACGGCACAGTGAGCAGCAGGGCAAATTCATCTTCGTTCAGCGCGACGTCGCCTTTGTCGCGGCGACGGGTAGCGATGTCGACAAGACGCTCATACATCGCCTCTTCGATGCCCAAGGCCGTGAACAGCGGATGATTGGTGCCGTCTTTTCCAAACGTCTTGTCGAGCGTTTCGATCAGCGTCTGGGAGATGGCGATGCCCTGTTCAGCAAGCCCCTGTTCCGACAGCATTCCCATGAAACCGACGTCTGAAATAAGCTCATCCTGAGTCAGGGGGCGGCGGGGTGCCGCGAACATCAGGTTGCCGCCCAAGGGAACCGATGGATTGAAAGCATCCGGGTCGAACCGGTGCACGAATTGGTCCAGCTCCGCATCTTTCAGAGCCTGTTCGATTTCCGGGCGCAACTTGACGATGGCCGCGGTCAGGTCGGGGTCAACGCTTTCGTCGATCTGCCTTTCCATCATGCGGCCAAAGATAAAATCGTCGATGCCCATGGCCTGGATCAGTTCGAACCACCATTCCCGGATGTCGTCTTCGGTCTCAAGGTCGGCAAGTCCCGGGTCAATCCACGGGTCTTGCAACCGGTCAAGGCTGTTGCCTGAGCGCGCGGCCTCATTTGCGAACCGATCACTCCATGCAGCACCGTTCTGCGGCCGGGTGCGCAAGGGCATCATCACGTTGTCACGCAGTGCGCCCTGAAACAGGTAGGGCGCGGAATGCGCGTATCCGATGCGCGAAGCAAGCACCGCCTGATGAAGCTCGCCGAGGTCGTGACCGGCCAGCGTTACCTTGCCGCGGCTGGGTAGTACCTCGCGCATGAGCAGTTCGGCTAGCGCGGCGCGTTCGCTTTGGTTCTTGGCCTGGATCGCAACGCGCGCGCCCGGCGGGATCGTCAACGAGATGTTTTCGAGGACGTTGCGCCCATCGCCGTTGCGCACGGTCACATCGTCCAGCACGATTTCGCCGCGCAAATGCGGGACCATGTCCGGTGCACCTTCAAATAGAGCCTCGTTGAACTCGCCCGGCGGTGCAAATCGTTCGGTCACGACTTCCCAGCGCAGCGCCATGTCCTGGGTCTGGTTGTAGTAGGTCAAAAGCTCCTTCCACGGGCTCGACAGGTCCTTGTAAGCGGCAAGCGCGGCCACAAGGGCACCCACCGTGATGTCGCCCCGGATCGCCAGCAGACCGCCAACCGAGTAGAAAAAGAAAGGTGTCAGCTGTGTGATGAAGTTGTTGAGAAACTTCATAAAGAATTTTTTCTGATAGATCTGGAAGCGGATCTCGAACAGGCGGCTCAGCCGGTCAGTCAATTGCGCCAACCGATATCGCAGCCCGCCATTCGCGCGCAGATCGGTGATGCCAGCGGCGCTTTCTCCTATTTCGGCGGAAAAGGCACGAATTTCGCGGATCCGTTCCTTGTTCAGAAGGTTGATGCGCCGTTGCAGCATCGGGATCAGGTAGGCCTGCAACGGGATGAGCGCGATGCCCGCCAGACCGAACCACACCGACTGCAGAAAGAGAAAGATCACGATGATCAGCATCTGCCCGAACTGGAAAACGGGTTGGGCGACCATATCGCCCATCAGCCCGCCCATTGGTTCCGCCTCGGACGTGATCATGCTGACCAGTTCGCCTTGGCTCGTGGCGCGGAAGTAGCTGCGCGGGAACCGGTGCATGCGGCTGAGCAGTTGATACCGGAAACGGCGCAACATGCGTTCTGCGGTGATGCCTTTCATCGTGTTCAGCCGCATCTTGAGCAGCCCGTGCGCCAGCACCGCTCCGAGATAGCCGAAACAGAGCGCCATAAGAAACTGCACCTGGCTCAATTCGAACCCGAGCACCCGGATGATGCCGCCCTCAGCGCCGATGGCGTCGTTGATGATCCGCTTGGGCAATTCCAGCGTGGCGTAGAGAAACGGGAAGGTGACAATTGTCAGCCCGAGAAGCATGAGCTGATCGCGTTTTGAATGCTTCCAGATAAAGGCAAAGAGGGTGGAATCCATGTGGCGTCCCAACGGCGTGCGCCGCGTTCACATAACCGGGAGTTCGCCCCCACCACGGCATCACGCAAATCTAGGCGGTGAAACAGGGCATTACAACAGGTCGTGGCGCTTGCAGCAGAGTTTGGGTCGGGCTATTTCCTGCGAACCATGTCCAGGGAGACCCAGATGCTCAAAGGCAAATTTGACAAATCGAGGCTGCCCAGCCGCCACGTGACCGAAGGCCCCGAACGCGCGCCACACCGGTCGTATTACTACGCCATGGGTATGACCGAGGAAGAGATTCACCAGCCTTTGGTCGGCGTGGCCACTTGCTGGAATGAGGCGGCACCTTGCAACATCGCGCTGAACCGTCAGGCGCAGGCGGTCAAGATGGGGGTTAAGTCTGCCTATGGCACGCCGCGGGAATTTACCACCATCACAGTGACCGATGGCATTGCCATGGGACACGAAGGCATGCGCTCGTCCCTGGCCAGCCGCGAAGCAATTGCCGACACGGTCGAACTGACCATGCGCGGGCATTGCTATGACGCTATTGTCGGTCTGGCCGGTTGTGACAAGTCGCTGCCAGGCATGATGATGGCGATGATCCGTCTCAATGTCCCGTCGGTGTTTCTTTACGGCGGGTCGATTTTGCCGGGCCGTGCCCCGAACGATCCGGTTGTGCCTGCTGAATACGCAGACCGTGACCTGACCGTGCAGGACATGTTTGAGGCGGTTGGCAAACACCAAAGCGGTGGGCTGAGCGATCAGGCGCTTGAGGTGCTTGAACGTGTCGCCTGCCCTTCGGCTGGTGCTTGCGGCGGTCAGTTCACGGCCAACACCATGGCTTGTGTGTCCGAAGCCATTGGCCTTGCCCTACCCAATTCGTCCGGTGCGCCTGCGCCTTATCAGACCCGGGACCAGTACGCGGAGGCCTCGGGCGCTGCGGTCATGACTTTGATCGAAAAAAACATCCGCGCCCGCGACATCTGTACCCGCGAGGCGTTCGAGAACGCGGCGCGCGTCGTGGCCTGCACCGGTGGGTCAACCAATGCCGGGCTGCACCTGCCCGCGATGGCGCACGAGGCTGGAATTGAATTTTTCCTCGACGATGTCTGCGAAATTTTCAGAGACACGCCATATTTCGTCGATCTCAAACCCGGCGGCCAATACGTGGCCAAGGACCTTTACGAGGTTGGCGGCGTATATGTCGTGATGAAGGAACTGCGCAAAGCGGGTCTGATCCACGAAGACTGTATGACTGCAACCGGCTATTCGATGGGCGAGGAACTTGACCGCATCAGCCTGGAGGCGGACGGCAAGGTGATTTACCCGGTCGAAACGCCGATCACCAAGACGGGCGGTGTTGTGGGTCTCAAGGGGAACCTTGCTCCCGAAGGTGCCATCGTGAAAGTCGCCGGCATGGAAGCGCAGCACCAGCGCTTTGTCGGACCTGCGCGTGTGTTCGAGTGCGAACAGGACGCATTCGAAGCGGTGCAAAACCGTGCCTATGCAGAAGGCGAAGTGATTGTGATCCGCAACGAAGGCCCCGCAGGCGGACCCGGCATGCGCGAGATGCTGGCCACCACCGCGGCCTTGTCCGGTCAAGGTATGGGCAAAAAGGTGGCATTGATCACCGACGGCCGTTTTTCTGGCGCGACCCGGGGGTTTTGTGTCGGTCACGTGGGCCCGGAGGCTTACAAAGGCGGGCCGATCGCATTGCTCAAGGACGGTGATGTGATCACGCTGGATGCGATCAAAGGTGAATTGAGCGTTGATCTGACCGACGAAGAACTGGCGGAGCGCAAGGCATCCTGGCCAGGGCCACGGGAGACGAACTACCAGAGCGGTGCGCTTTGGAAATACGCGCAACTGGTGGGTGATACCTATCTGGGCGCAGTGACCCATCCGGGGGCCAAGGCCGAAAGCCATGAATACATGGACCTTTAGTGCCTGTCTGCTCGCAGCCTGCATTGTGTCAGGCTGCGAGAACGAACTGCTGGCTCCGGGCGAAACGTCTAATGGATTACAATCGGCAGCGTTGAGCGACGGTGCCGTGATACTGACGGCACCAAACGGGTTTTGTGTAGATCCCGGCAGCATAGAACGCCGGTTTGCCTTGATGGCGCGTTGCGACACGCTGGGCGCCACGGGTGCCGGCCGCGCGCCGCTGGCGTTGATTACGGCCACCACGGTGGATGTCGCATCGCAAACACCATTGGATGAGTTTGCCCTGAGCAGCGATGACGAGCGCGTTGTTAACCGAAAAACGCGTGACGCGCTGACCTTGGTGCAGGTGCAGGGTACGCCGCCTGACCCCAGCTTTGATGACACGTTTTGGCGTGGGCGCGGGATGGTCGGAAATCAGGTCCTTGGCCTTGCGATTTATACACCCAAGGGATCTGAGGCGATTGGCAACCAGGGTGCAGCTCTTTTGGCGCAAACGATGCGGCGGACAGTGGCGCAAAGCCAGAAGCCTGATCCGGACAAATCTGCAACGCCCACGGGAAATCGCGGCCTCGCCGTGGCGCTGGCCGGTTTATTTGAGTGAAACCTTTGGGATAGATATACTCAACAACGACGTCTCGGACACAAAAAGAGCGCATGGCAGGCAACACGATCATAGATAAAATCGCCCACAAGCAGGCGATGCGGCGGTGGGCGCGGGCGGCGCGGAATGCAACGGATACCGAATTAGGTGACCTGCGCGGGCAGCGCGGTGCCGCGCGCATGCTGCGCACCCATCTTGACCGATTGATCCATGCCGCAGACGAACGGTTGGCACTGCCGGCCATCGGATCGCATTCCTTTCCCAGGCCGTTCAACGCCGACTGGTCATGGCGGCCCGAACTGTGGCGGGGCCCGTTGGCGCATCCGGGCATGTCGTCCGTGCAGACAAAATCGATGCTGGGGCGCGAGGTGACGCTGTTTCACGACTGTGCCTTTTCCGAGCTGACCCTGCGACAGGTGCGCAACCTGCGCGAAGAGGATCTTGCCCCTTATGGGGTCAGGCTGGACGTGTTCAAATTCGATGGCTCGTTTCTGTCTCTGGTGGTGGACTTGCCCAATGACGCCGTGCAGGGGCTGACCAAATCGCATCTGGTGAGCATCAACACGATTGTCGAGATGGAAAAGCCCTTGGAGATTTTTGCGCGCATCAATATACGGCACGGTCCAAATACCGAACAGATCGTGCGTGAGTTGCCGTTGAACGAAGAAGACGTGACCGTCGAGTTTGATCTGGCGTATTCGAAGTTGAATGAAAAGCGGGTGGAAAAGGCCTGGCTCGATCTGATCTTTGAGGGGCCGGAAATGAACCAGATCACCCTGCGCGACCTGACCATGGCCAGACGTCCGCGCGCTGCCCTGTAGAGGAACACCCACGGTATGAGCACACTTGTCCTGACACCGACCAAGATGCGCCACGGGATCTGGCAGGGCTTTATTCAGCAAACAGGCACCGGCGTTCCTCAGGTGTCCATCTCGCATTTGAATGAAGAGGTGCCGGACGTGCAGTTGACCGAAACCGGCAAGGAAGCCGAATGGCTTTTGCAGGTGCCGGTTCCCGCGGCGGCCATCGCTGATGGCGTGCAGGTCTTTGTCATTTCTGACAAGATCGACGGGACGCGGCTTGGTCAATTTACCCTGATTGCCGGCGAGGCTCTGGGTGATGACATTCGGGCGGAGGTCGAACTGCTGCGGGCCGAACTGGATATGCTGAAACGCGCGTTCCGGCGACATTGCGTTGAAACTTCCTGACGGTCGGATGTGCGTTGCCCATCCGACCGAGACGAGGGGCGCTGCCCCTCGCGCTCCCCGAGGTATTTGCTGCCAGAAGAAACCAGAATGCGGTGTGCAGCTTGTCTGGGAGGAACGGTGTCGCTAATTGCGCTCTACTTGAAGCCCTGAAGAACCGTGCGAGTTGCGGCAACCAGGGGAGTGTGCGTGTCTTTCAGGATCTGCACCCTGTCGAAGCGCAACGGGTCCGCGTTGACCGCGTGGCGCAAGGCGTCGCCAAAGGCCATCCGCAATTCGGTTCCGATGTTCATCTTGCACACTTTGGTCGTACGCGCGAGGTGGGCGCGCTGACCGTGTGGCACGCCTGAGCCACCGTGGATCACAAGTGGCACGTCTGTTACTGCCTCGATCGCGCGAATGCGGTCGAGGTCGAGGCCATCGCCCGCGCTTTCCTGCAGATGTACATTACCGACCGATATGGCCATTGCGTCGACGCCGGTGTCGCGCGCGAATTGTGCGGCTTCGTCCGGGTCGGTGCCTGCTGATGCTTCGCCGCCGGTGTAGCCGACAAAACCGATCTCGCCCTCGCAAGATACGCTGGCGGCACGGGCCATGGCCACGATTGCGGCGGTTTCGTCTATGTTCTGCGTCAGCGGTTTGCGCGAACCGTCAAACATCACCGAACTGAAACCGCTGTCGATGGCGATGCGGCAGTCTTCAGCAGTGTAACCGTGGTCCAGATGCGCGACGACCGGTATGTCGGTGTGTTCGGCAAGGTGGTGAAACATCTTGCCCAGGATTGGCAGCGGCGTGTGCTCGCGGCAGGATGGTCCGGCTTGCAGGATCACCGGCACGCCCTCGGCCTCGCCCGCTTCGACATAGGCGCGCATGTCTTCCCACCCCAATGTCACGAGCCCGGCGACGATGCGCCCTTCTGCGAGTGCGGGTTGGAGAACCTCGGCGAGCGTGGCGAGCGTCATTTGAACTTGGCCACCATGTCCATGATGCCGGGGATCGTGTGCAACTGGTCGGCGTGGCTGGGTTGGAAATACTGTTTCAGCGACCTTTGCGACAGGCCGCCGAGGATGGTGAAGTAATACATTTCGTACCCAGGCAGCACGGCGCAGGGGTGATAGCCCCTATCAATCAGCATCGTGGAGCCGTCCACGATGTGGTATGCGTCGCCCGGTTGGCCATCCTCGCGTTGGAGCATCTGCAAACCCGAGCCGTGATTGGGCTTGAAGCGGAAGTTGTAGGTTTCGTCGTGGCGACTTTCGTCGGGTAACCGGTCAGTGTCGTGTTTGTGGCTGGGAAAGCCCGACCAGCCGCCCGCGCCGACGGTGAACAGTTCCGATACCAGCAGGCGGCCGACCTTGTCGTGCTGGTTGGCGCCCAGGATATGCTTGATCTTGCGATGCGTCTTGGTGTCGTCGGACCCGTATTGCACGAGGTCCAGTTCGGGGACGCGGACGTCGAATGGTTCCAGCACCTTGTCGTATTTTGCGCCCGCGATGAACGTTTCGGTATCATCCGGTGCACGCGTTCGTCTGACATGCGTGTCGGACGAT